>VFKD01000651.1 GCA_009885735.1 bacterium | reverse complement strand
TCGTGTCCCGAAATACGTGAGCGATGAGCCTCGCCAGGTTTGGGTCGTAAGCCGTCAGCTCCTCGCGCGTGTCCACCTCGCCGTGGCTGTGGTTTGGCTTCTGATTGCAGTCGAACCAACTCTGCACTCCCTCAGCCCAATACTCGCTGGTGTTCGTGGCCGCGTATGTGCCCTTCCAAAGTCCCTTCGATAGCGCGGAGTCGAATGTCTTCTTGAGCTTGGCGTCGAACTGCGCGTCCAGATACCGCATGCCCATTTCGTGGATGCCATGGGCAAACTCGTGGATGAGGATGTTCTCGCCCTTGTACGGGTCTCCCGGATACCCGAGGAGGTTCTCTTCTCCGCAGCTCACCGCAGGGCGCTCTGGAGTGGCGCCGAGCCCCCGTGCTCGGCGGTTCCAGTAGGCCGGCGGAGCGAGGTCGCTGTGCTCCGGAATATCGACCGTGCGCTCGCTGAATGCCATCACTGCCACTCGAACCCTGCGCCTTGCCATTTCGGCGCGAATGTCCGGTCGACTGGCGAGCATCTTCTCGATTAGGTACGCAGCTTCGCGCAAGGCAATGGGCGATGGCTTCGATGAGCCTACCACCGGAACTCCACCAGTATCGACATATTGAGTGTAGAACGGCTTCAGGCCAAAGGCCTCCACAACCTCCTTGGGTGGACTAGGCGCATCGCTCCGCGCCGACGCCATCACCGTGACGGCTGCCAGGACTGTTCTCAGCATCTACAAGGCCCTGTCTATGGAGACCGTCTTGGTTTGCGTATAGAACTCCCGTGCGGCCATGCCCTGCTCTCGGCTGAAGCTGCTGGATGCCTTCATGCCTCCGAACGGCGCCTGCGGCTCCACCCCAGCTGTTTCGCCATTGATGCGCACGAGGCCCGCGTCGGCACGCTCCGCGAACTTCAGCGCGGTATCGAGGTCGCGAGTGAAGATTGCGGCTGAGAGGCCGAACTCAATGTCGTTAAGCATCGCTATCGCCTCGTCGAAGTCCGCCGCGCGCATGAGGCAGAGTACAGGACCAAAGACCTCCTCCCGCGCTATGCGCATACCGGCCGGCACCCGCCCGAGAACGGTTGGAAGCACATAGAATCCGTGGCGCAGAGCGGCCTCCGCCGGTGCTGCGCCACCCGCTAGAAGCTCGCATCCCTGCTGATGTGCGATCTCGATTTGCTGAATGATGCTTGATTGGGCGCTCTCCCGGATTACCGGACCGAGATACGCGGCTGGGTCGTCGCCTGGGCCGACCTTGAGCGCCTTGGTTCGCTCCACAATACGCGCGGCGAACTCCGCATAGATGTCCTGGTGAATGATCACCCTGGAGGTCGCCGTACACTTCTCGCCCGCGGACTTGAATGCACCCTGCAGGATGAGCGTCACGGCACTCTCTAGATTGGCGTCCGGCATCACCACCACGCCGTTCTTGCCGCCCATCTCAAGCTGGTATTTCTTGCCAGTCTCGACAGCAATCCTCGCAATATGCTTGCCCGTATCCACCGAGCCTGTGAAACTGACGGCACGGACCAGTGGGTGGCGGACAAGCGGCTTGCCTGCGGCCTCTCCTGTACCGTGAACCAAGTTAAACACGCCGTTTGGCAGCCCCACCGCTTCGAAGCACTCGGCAAGGTGTACCGCCGTGAGCGGGGTCTCCTCCGAGGGCTTCAGCACTACCGTGTTGCCGAATGCGAGCGCCGGAGCGCACTTCCAAACAGGGATGGCGATAGGGAAGTTCCACGGAGTGATCGCAGCGCACACGCCGAGGGGCACTCTCAGCGAGTAGAGGAATGTTGATGCGCCTGCCGAGGGAATCACGTCTCCATCCGGCAGCATTGTCTGGGCAGCGTGATATCGCATCAGAGTCACCGCTCGAAGCGTCTCGCCCCTTGCCTCTGGGAGCGACTTGCCTTCTTCGCGCATCAGTCCCAGAGCGATGTCTTCCAGGCGGCCCTCGATCACGTCGGCAGCCTTGCGCAGAAACTCACCCCGAGCAGGAGCCGGAAGCGCCGCCCAGCCGAGCTGCGCCTCGGCGGCGAACCGAACAGCAAGGTCCACATCCTGCTCTCCCGACGAGGGAAACTCGCCAATCACATCCCGGCGGTCGGCCGGATTGACGTTTGGCATGGTCTCTCCGGTGGATGGTGCTCGCCACTCGCCACCAATGAAGTTCGTCGTTCGGCTATCCAATCCTCAGTCTCCTTGGCTGTATTATCGCGACATCACGAGCGGCAAAGAAACACGGTTCCTGTTGCGCACGACCACCACGTCCACGGAATCTCCTGCGCTCTTGCGCATGAGGCCGTAGGCAAGTACGTCTGTCTCTCGCGATAGGTATTTCCTGCCGTCGAAGGAGACAACGAGGTCGCCCTTGCGAAAACCGGCCTTCTTAGCAATATCGTGCGGGCTGTACTCGCCAACATGCTCAACTCGAAGCGCCATCCCTCCGTCCTTCAAGCCTGCATCAGCTCTCTCCTCCGCCCCGGAAGGGGCGAGCTGCATTCCACCTGTAACCATGCGGCGCAGCTCCCAACTCGATGCCCGCCAGGAGAGGTCGTCCATCTGTCGCCAGCCCGTTCTCAGGTCGAGAGTGAGAGTTTCGCGCAAACCGGCTCGAACGACCTCGGCACGGACGGTCCCTCCCTCCGGGGAGACCTGATGCAGCACCCACTGGACATCGGCCATCGAAAGGAGCGGCTGACCACCCATCTTGTCCACGACATCCCCTGGGCGAAAACCGGCTAGACCTGCAGGGCTCAGTTTGTCGACCTTCAGGATTGTGGCGCGCTCCTTCGGGTCGAGGGCGAGGCCAACTGTTTTAGGATGCGGATAGGGGAAGAGGGTCTGCTCTGGGATGAAGGCCATCGTGTCTCGAACATGCTGCCTTTGAGCATCCCCAACCTGATGGCAGTGAATGCAGCTTTTCACTACGTTTCCGGCGTAGTCCAGCTTCGAGCCGTACTTGCCCCTCAGCAGCGGCAGATTCTCAGGCACGGTGAATTCCGGCAAGGGTCCCCGCTTGGCCGCAAGATCAGCCTTGTTGGCAGGGTACTTGGCGTGGAGCGCGAGTGCGCCGCTTAGCGCTTTCGACAGACCCTCAACCGACACATCGTCTGCCCACTCGGTCCGGTGCGATCGCGTTCCATACCTGCCATACACAGTGCCGTCGGCATTCAGCATGAACACGGCGAACGACTGATCGGTGTCGAACTGGAACTGCGAGAGGTCGAGGCCATTTGCCGAGATGACGCGCACGCGCACAAACCGATCCAGCAGCGGCTTGATGCGTGGGTCGTTGTTGATGAGGTCGTCGTCGAGCTTGACGCACTCCTCGCAGGGAAGGCAGCGGAGTACGACCAGGATCGGCTTGCCGCTGCGTTTTGCCTCTTGAAACCCCTTGGACACGTCGTTGTAGTGCCAGAAGCCCGCAGCCTCAACCCTTGCCTTGTCCGCTCGCACCTTCTCCTCGCGTGTCTGCCGGCCGGATGCAGCGCCAAGCGCCAAGACGGTTGCAAGCAGTACCAATGTCTGAAATCGCATGGTTGTTGCCTCCACGCGGTCTATCTTAGGCGCGGACACTGGGATTACCTGTTCAAGGGCGAACCGGGATACTAGAGGAGTATTCATAGGGTAAACCGAACGAACCGTAGGATGGACGCGAATTTCTGGAGAATTCGATCGAAACATGTAGCCCGTCTAGGTGCTTCGACTTCGCTCTGGAATGGTCCTTCGACTGCGGCTCGATACGGCTGAGCCGCGCTCAGGATGAGCGGGTGCGCACTCAAGGCTGACGGATGTCGATGTAGTCCACACTGTCCACAAGAAGCCGAACACTCAAACCTTGGAGGAATCAGATGTTATCCAGATGGCGCGTCGCCGCTCTTACCGCAATAGTGGCAGTTGGGCTGCAAAGTCGGGGTAGTGGCCAAGCACCCAGCTCAAGCCATATCGTCGACGTTGTGTATGGGCACAAGATGGGTGTTGCGCTCACGATGGATGTCTTCAAGCCGGAGAAGCCGAACGGCATCGGCGTGGTCTGGATGGTGAGCGGTGGGTGGGTGTCGAACCACAACTCCATCAATCCCGCTATCGCAAAGGTATTCACAAGCAAGGGGCAGACGGTCTTCCAAGTGGTTCACGGCAGCCAGCCCAAGTTCACCCTCCAGGAGATTGTTCAAGATATCAACCGCGCAGTGCGCTTCATTCGGACGCATGCCGCGAACTATGGTGTTGACCCGAATCGGCTTGGGATCTCGGGCGGCAGTGCGGGCGGACACCTGTCGCTCATGATGGGCGCGTATGGAAGCGATGGCAATCCGGAGGCGAAGGATGGGGTCGATAGGGCCTCCAGCCGCGTTCAGGCCGTTGCATGCTTCTACCCGCCAACAGACTTCCTGAACTACGGCGAGGCCGGCAAGAGCGCGATGAAGATTCCTACTCTCAAGAGCTACTGGCATGTATTTGGAGTGACGGAACAGACTTCCTCCGAAGAGAGCGAGAAGATCGCTCGGTCGCTCTCGCCTCTCTACGGCATCACAATCAGAATGCCGCCCACGCTGCTCATCCACGGTGATGCGGACACTCTGGTTCCCATCCAGCAGTCGAACGTTGTCATCAAGAAGCTTGAGGAGCTGAAGGTTCCGTGTAAGCTCGTGGTTCGCCCAGGCAAGGGACACGGTTGGCCCGAGCTCCTGAAGGACGGCGAGCTGCTGGCGGACTGGTTCGACAAGTACTTGGCGAAGTAGCCCGCCGTGAAGCTGCTAATAACACTCGCGGCGGTGCTGCTCGCAGGCGCTGCCTCACTTGCCCAGGCTCCGGCCAAACCGCGACCAGTTGACTATGCCTCCCAGATCAAGCCCCTCCTCGTAAAGCGCTGCTACTCCTGCCACGGCAACGGCACGCGGCTGGGGCAGTTCTCGCTCGAGTCCCGCGCCTCTATGCTGGAAGGGGGAGTGACGCATCCGGTTGTCTCGCCCGGCAAGGGCAAGTCGAGCTACCTCATTCGCCTGGTGCGAGGGGAAGTGCCCGGCAAGGTGATGCCCGCGAAGGGACCTCGGCTCACTCCAGCCGAGATCGTGCTGCTCACTGCCTGGATCGACCAGGGCTTGCCGTTCGATGCCGCTGGAAGCACCGGCGCATGGACGCCTCCGCTCGGTCCGCGCAGGCCGAAACTCCCCGCAATAGGGATTGGAGGTTCGACGAATCCAATCGACCGGTTACTCTCGCCATACCTTGCGAAGAACAAGGTCCGACCTCAGCCGGTGGTAGACGCACCAACCTTCCTTCGCCGCGCATCGCTGGACATTCTGGGCCTACCTGCATCAAGCGGTCTGCGTGCGAAGATTGCCTCAAGCAGGGCCCGTGACGGTCGTGCCGAGGCGGTTCGAGATATCCTCGCAAACAACGCCGGCTATGCCGAGCACTGGTTCACGTTCTGGAACGACATGCTCCGAAACGACTTTGCGGGTACGGGCTATATCGACGGCGGACGAACCCAGATATCCGCGTGGCTGCTTCAGGCGCTCGAAACCAACAAGCCCTACGACCAGTTTGTACGCGATCTCATCGATCCCACGCCGGAATCCGCCGGATTCATCAAAGGCATTGTGTGGCGGGGAGTGGTCAACGCCAGTCAAATCCCCGAGATGCAGGCCGCCCAGAATATCTCGCAGGTCTTCATGGGGGTCAACCTGAAGTGCGCAAGCTGCCACGACAGCTTCATCAACAACTGGAAACTGTCCGATGCCTACGGGATGGCCTCCATCTTCTCGGACAAGCCTCTCGAGATGGTGCGGTGTGATAAACCAACGGGACAGGTTTCGTCCGTCAGGTTCCTCTACCCTAAGCTCGGTTCCATTAATGCAGCGGCGGCAAAGCCGGAGAAGGCCGCCCAACTCGCTGCCATCGTAACATCCACACAAAACGGCCGATTTGCGAGGACGTTGGTGAACCGCGTTTGGGCCAAACTGATGGGCCGCGGATTGGTGGAGCCGCACGACGAAATGGACCAGCGCCCTTGGCTGCCGGACCTACTCGATTGGCTTTCGGCGGACTTTGCGGATCACGGATACGACGTAAAGCGGCTCATTGAGCAGATTGTCACGTCCCGGGCCTACCAGTTGCCCTCGGTTCCGCTGAAATCCGAGCGGATCACCGAGTTTGTATTCCGAGGACCTGCGGTCAAGCGGCTCTCCGCAGAGCAGTACATCGACGCGGTTTCAACACTTACCGGCGTGTGGCAGCGGCCTGCAACCGGCATGAGCATCAACAAGGGAAAGCCCGTGCTTCCCGGCGGAGCCAACGCGGAGGTACGTTACCTCAGTGGACTGATGACCGCCGGCTCTGCCGAGGTCGATCTGGACATCGGCGGCGCCCAGGTATTGCTGCTGGTTGCCACAGACGCAGGAAACGGCGCCAACTTCGACTGGGCGAATTGGGTGAACCCTCGCATTCAGGTTGGCAAGGACGAAATCAGCCTTACCAAGCTGCCGTGGGCCTATGCGACCTCGGGATACGGCCAGGTTCGGCTAAACCAGAGCGCGGTTGAGAAGCCCCTCAGGCTAGGCGATAAGACGTATCCGATAGGCATCAGCACGCATGCGAACTCGGTCGTAGCGTTCCTTCTGCCTCCTGGCGCGCGGAGCTTCCAGACAACGGTCGGCCCGGACTCCGGCGGCATAGAATCCAAGGACTCTCAAACCAGCGTCGAGTTCTTTGTGATCACCGGCAAGCGGAGACTCGTGGAGGCGCGGGCTGCTCTGGCCCTGGCCGACCCGCTGATGCGGGCATTGGGAAGGCCGAATCGCGACCAGGTCGTGACGCAGCGCGCCACGGTCGCTACGACGTTGGAGGCGCTGGAGCTCACCAACGGATCGGCGCTGGCAGAGATGCTCCGCGCAGGCGCAGTTAGGTGGAGCAGCCAGAGAGCATCGGGCGCCTCTGCACTGGCTCGACACATCTACCGAGAGGCTCTGGGTCGATCTCCCACAGCGGCTGAAAGCTCCTCTGCAGTGGCTCTCCTTGGCGATGCTCCAACCGCAGCAACCATCGAAGATCTCCTCTGGGCCGTGATCATGCTGCCGGAGTTTCAACTGGTGTATTAGCCCGGGCCGAGCGGTGGATTCGCAAGGGCGACAGCATCCGATCGATCCGGTACCGTTCAAGTGCAAACGTTACGTTCGGATGCTTCGCCCGCAGCTCGTCGATTGGCATGCAGCGTGTCGCAACACCGGGCGAAGCATCCGCATACACCCGTCGCGCCCGCCCGATAGGTTCCCGCGCGGATGCTATCGCCCCTACGCAAATTTGCGAGACGGTGGGAGCCTGGATAGGTAGGGCATCCCCTCCTATTGCGCCTCGCCCAGGTCATACGCATTTGTCGCCGTCAGGCGCACTCGAAACGCCCCGAGATTATTCTGCCAGTGCGGATTGTCGTTCACAGCCAGGTAGAGCCTGCCCTCGCCAACTCTACCCTTGGCGAAGTGTCGCCCCGCGAACCAACGTGCCCCGCCTGCGCCCACTCTGCCAACGAGCGCGCCAAACGGGAAACCGTCCACCAGGTGGGTGTTGTAGTTCGGACCCGGTTTCTTTATGCCATCCGCATCCGACGACCAGCCGTCCTCGTTGAAGTCCAGACGGACGTATCCCTGGGCGTACTGCTCAACGTGAGTCTCCGTGGTCAGCCCCACGCCTGTGTCCATCCATTCTATCTGCGTGCAGTGGCGCAGACCATGAACCTCGACGTCGCGGGCGACCTTGGAGCGGCGAACCGCAAGGCGGCGAAGCTCGGCAGACGAGACAATGACTTCACCGCCCAGAGTCTGAATGGCAATGTCGACGGCAATCAGCTTGCCCCGAACAAGCTGGCCGTTCGCAAGTCGAACCAGGTCCTGCGTGCGATCTATGCTGTCGGCCTCGGCGGGCAGCAGCCGTGAAAATACTCTGTAAAGAGTGCTTGGCCGCAGTGCGTCGGGGTCCTTCAGGGCAGCCAACACCGGGCTGAGTGCAGCGATCCCCAGGTTTGTCAGATCTTCCGAGGCAGCCTCCCGAGGGCGAACCTCCTTACCCGCTAAGGCGACAATGTCTGCCGCGATGCGCTGCATTTCGCTCGGTGTGGAGGGTACCGCCGTGTGTACTGACAGCACGTCCGCCAGGCGAAGGCGGCGAGCTTTGCCGTCCACGAGAATCTCGAACGAAGATGTACTCGTAGTGCCTTCAAGATGCGTGCCGGCAGTGGTGATTGCCCAAACGGTGAGCTGTCCCCGCTGGGCCACCACAGGTGATGTCGCGACTAGACCGAGAAAGACAGCAACCAGCGCAATGCGAGATATGAGCATAGAGGACTCCAGAGCAAGAGAGTGGCCGTCGAACCCGAGCGGCAGGCAAAAGTTCGACGGCCAGGACACTGGGTCCTGCGGCTACCATTGATCGAATGGCCAGAACACTGGAATGAGGAGCGCCGCCACAATCCACATGATGATGTTGAGCGGAATACCGATTTTCATGTAGTCGCTAAACTTGTAACCTCCGGGCCCATAGACCATCAGGCTCGTCTGGTAGCCGAATGGGGTGGCGAAAGCCAGCGACGCTGCGAACATCACCACGATGCAGAACGGCCTCGGGCTCACGTCCATGTGGGCAGCGGCTGCCGTAGCAAACGGAAACATGAGGGCGGCAGCCGCGTTGTTCGAAAGGACCTCGGTGAAGATCATCGTGAGCAAGTAGACCACGGCGAGAACCGCGCCCGGTCCCCAAGGTCCCACCGCGCCCACTATCGCACTCGCTGTGGCCCCGGCTGCGCCGGACTGTTCGAGCGCCTTGCCCATGCCGAATGCTGCGGCGATTCCGATGAGAGTCTGCCAATCCACGCTGGCTCTGGCGTCCTGCGGCGAAATCGCACGGGTTGCCACCATCAGAACTGCGATGATGAACGCCGCCATCACCACGGAGACGACCCCGGTCGTCATAAGAGCCACTAGCGCAACGAGCAGGAAGAGCGATAGCGGCGCGCGGTCGTGCCGCATCGGCCTCGAGCCCTCCACCCCGCTCACCAGGATAAAGTTGCTGTCGTTGCGATGGGCACGCACAAAGTTTGTTCCCGCCTGGAGCAGGAGTGTGTCACCCGGCTGAAGCTTGATGTCTCCAATTCGGCCCCTGAGGCGGTCACCGCCACGGTGGACCGCGACCACTGCGGAGTTGTAAACCGCTCGAAATTCGGCCTCTCGGACGGTCTTGCCCACAAGTGGCGACTTCGGCGAGATAACCGCCTCACAGAGGCGAAGTTTGCGCCGCTCTGCAGCTCGAAGTTCGTAATCCTCGGATGCAGGCACCAAGCCCGGAATCTTCTCAAGGTCCACAATGGAGGAGACCACTCCAGAGAACGTGAGAGTGTCGCCCTCTTTGAAAACATCGTCCGGCGACACGGGTGCGATCGTCTGCGTGCCATTGCGCCCAATCTCCACGAGGAACAGTCCCGGAAGGCGGCGCAGGCCGGCCGCTTCCACGGACTGTCCGACGAGCCTGCAGCCCTTCTGCACCACCATGTGAACCAGGAACTCCCTGGGGGACTCGCTGATCTGCTCGAGGAGGTCCTTGCGATCCGGCAGCAGCTTCTTGGCTACAGCCATGATGAACAGAGTGCCGATGATGGCGCATGGGATGCCGACATAGCTGATCTCGAAGAGGCCGAACGGGCGAAGAGCGGTCCTGATGCGATCGTCCGTAGCTGAACTTTGTGCCTGTATCATCAGGCCGTTCACCACGAGGTTTGTGCTGGTTCCGATGAGCGTACACATTCCGCCCAGCACAGTGAAGTGTGATAGCGGGATCATGAGACGGGAGGGCGCGACGCGGTTGCGTCGGCACCAGCTCGATACCACGGGGATCATCATGGCCACAATAGGCGTGTTGTTCATGAACGCCGACATGAAGTTGACCGAGAGGCCGAGCCGAATCATTGCTTGGCGAGCCGTGGTTGCCTTGCCGAGCAGCTTGCCGCCCAGCATGTCCAGGGCGCCGGTTTCGCGAAGGCCCGCAGCCACTACGAACAGCGCCGCTACAGTCAGCATCGCCTCGTTTGCAAAGCCCTTGAAGGCATCTTCGGGCTTGACAACGCCAACTGTAGCCAACATCACAATGCCGGCGAGCATGACGAGGTCCGGCGCGTTCTGATAGCGAACCATCGCTACTAATACAACGCCGGCGACGGCGAGTGTGAACCATGCTTCCCAGGTCAAACGATACTCCTCCAAAGCTACCCGCGCGTAATCTCTATAGCCGTGGGTGTGGACACCCAGTATTATTGGCAGGAGAGTGCGCTCAACTACAGCAAACGTATGAGGACCTGAGCGAGGAGTATACCCCTCGGAGGCAGTGGGCAGTGGGCAGACGGCTTCTCAATCTACCTATCAGGTTTAATAGGTCCAATAGGTCCCATGCGTCCCATTGAACATTGCACGCAATTCAATGGGAACCGCCAGGCGACACTCATAAGGCAAAGGAGGACACGATGCCGGAACTGGACCCCGCGATGGTCAAGCTGATGTTTCGAGCGGCAAAGAGAGGCGACCAGGCGGCCGTCAGGACGCTGGTGTCAGCGGTCCCGGCGCTGGTCAACGCTCGTGAGACGGATGGCTCAACTCCCCTCAATGCTGCAGCTTGGAAAGGGGATGCGGGGATGGTCTCAACACTCCTCAACCTCGGCGCGGACGTGATGGCGCGCAGTACGAATGACCACTACGGAGATACTCCTCTGCACGCTGCTGCCCACGGCAACCAACGCGAGATTGTAGCTCTTCTCATAGGCGCCGGCGCAGACATCAACGCGGTGAGCTGCAACGGTCGGACTCCACTCCAGGAGACTGAGATTCACAAGGCCACTGCCGCGGCCAAGGTCCTTCGTGAATCCGGGGGCCGGAGAGCAGGAGAGCCAGATTCCTCTTCCGTGGTAGAATTCCTTGGAGGTAACGCTAATGACCATGGTCCTAGAGGTTGATGAATTGGGCGCCATCACGATTCCACCTGATATGTTGGGCGAGCCTGCGCCTCACGCGCGATACGTGATTAGTTCTTGTGGGGATACTCTGGTTCTGGAGCCTGAAACAAAGGGACCCACGAAGCGGACTCACCGAGAACTCACGTCTGACGAGTGGGATGCTGAGTGGGCCGACTTCTCAAAGAGGGTAACTCAGGCATGGACGAGCGACAAGTCTGCCGTGGAGATCGTGTCTGAGATGCGTCGCTGATGGTTGCGATAGACGCGAATGTATTCGTTGCTGCATCACGACTTGTTGAGATCCACTACGCAACCAGCAAAGCATTTCTCGAAAGGATAAAGAACTGTTCCGCACGTGTGTTTTGTCCCACTCTGGTGATTGCCGAGACGGTAGCAGCGATCGTACGTCCTACGGGCGACGTCTCGCTTGCGCTTCTGAGCATCCGCCTGATCTCGGAATACCCAAGAATGACATTGCTTAGTCTCACACAACGACAGGTCCGCGCAGCCGCCCATATCGCCGCTGTTCACAGACTTCGTGGTGCGGATTCGGTGTACGTGGAGGTCGCCCGCGAATCTGGGGCTACTCTCGTCACATGGGACAATGAGATGCTCCAGCGAGCACAGGGAGTTGTCCCGGTTATGACCCCAGCAGACTGGCTTGCGGCGAATCCGTAGCATCTGCCCCGATTTGTGTTCTTGCGGCGGCACCGAGAGAGCGTGCGCTGGCCGTCGCCACCTTCCAGGGCAGCGGATCGACAAGCTGGTATAATTCCGTATCGCAACCATGGCGGCCAGTCGCCTGTAGTCGAGCCCACGCTCGGCGGAATCACAAGAATGCTCCGCCTGCGCAGTGAGAGAAATCATGGCTAACGCAGCAGCCCTTGAACCGCCGCTATTAACCCTCGCGGATGTGATCAACCACCTTGGTGGTGTTCCTGCCGAGCGCGTTCGGCTGCGACCTATGCCTGGCGCGGCAACCGAGCGTGATGTCGTGTGGATCAACGATCACGAGGATCGGCTCTGCGAGCTTGTGGATGGCATTCTACTGGAGAAGACCGTGGGTTTGTTTGAATCCCGTCTGGCGGTTGTAATTGCGGAGCTGCTAAGTCCGTTCGTCAGAGATCATCAGCTCGGCATAGTGGTAGGTGAGGCGGGGATGATGCGCATCGCTCCTGGATTGGTGCGCATTCCGGACGTCTCGGTAATCCTCTGGTCGCGGATGCCGGGACGGCGAGTGCCACGCGAACCAGTTCCAGACCTCGCCCCAGACCTGGCAATTGAGATTCTTAGTACCGGAAACACCAAGGCTGAGATGGACCGCAAGATTAGGGAGTACTTGGCGGCCGGAGTACGCCTGGTGTGGGTTCTCGATCCTCCAAGCCAATCTATGGAGGTCTATTCATCCCCAACTCATCGCACTCTCATTCAGGGTAACGAGGTAATTGACGGTGGCGCCGTGCTGCCGGGCTTCTCTGTTCGGCTGAGCGAGATATTCAGACTCGCGGAGGATTGTCCGGCCGAATAGGTCGCGCTGCTGTCCCAAATAGGAACCAAAAGCATTGTCACTCGAAGGTTATCCCGCCCCAGACTATTCGCTTCCCAGCACCGACGGCTCCGTCGTTTCGCTCTCCTCGCTTCGGGGCGAGGCGGTCGTCCTCTTCTTCTATCCCAAGGACGACACACCTGGCTGCACCGTAGAGGCATGCAGCTTCCGTGACAACCTGGGAAGGCTCGGATCACTCGGAGTGCAGGTGTTCGGCATCAGCCCGGACAGCGTAAAGAGCCATCAGAAGTTCACCAAGAAGTTCGACCTGACGTACCCGCTGCTGGCGGACGAGGGTTCAGCGGTCTGCACTGCTTATGGCGTGTGGGTGGAGAAGAGCATGTATGGCCGTAAGTACATGGGGGTCGAGCGCACTACGTTTATCATCGACGGCGAAGGAACGGTGCGCAAAGTCTTTCCGAAGGTCAAGGTCGAGGGACACGTGGACGAGGTGATCGCCGCAGTGGAAGCGCTCGAATTGACTTAACTTCTCATCCGGTCCACTAAGTCCACGCAGTCCACTGCGACCTCGCGGCGTTAATCTTTGTCATATCACAGCTGTCCAAGATAATCTGGAAACCGGGTCTTGGATGGGTTGTTTGAGCGTGCGTGGCACCCCTCTTCGTGCTTGTTCAGATCCGACCCCCCTACTCATCTGCGGCTCATCCACTTCGATGCTGTCCTAAATATTCAGCGCCAACTGAAATGTTGGACGGTCCGGTGGCTCCTCGAATGGGTTTTCCAACCAGCGCCATAGGTCGCGGTATGAGAACAGGTTCAATCTCAATAGCCTGACTAGCCGACAGAACGACCAGCCGCACCTTGACCTGAACTGTAGGTACCTAAGCAGGAGCAACGAGATTAGTGCCGTCCAAATCTGGGTCTTCAGCGCGTTCTCGGAAGTTCCGATGAAGGACTTGATGGTAAGGTCCTGCTTGAGCGACTTGAAGAACGACTCGATTGCCCATCGGTCCTTGTAGATCGCTGCAATCGTCGTTGAACCGAACTCCAGGTGGTTCGTGAGGAATACGAACTCGCGTTGGGTCGACTCATCCCAAGCAACCACCCTGCGCAGCCGGAATGGGCAGATATTGCGCCCCGTCACACTTGTGAGCTCGATGATCTCATCGGAGAGGATGTTGCGCCGCTGCGGTAGGGGCAGAGACTTCACCACTCGGTAGGCGGCATTGTCCTTCATCCGTGTGACAAAGAAAATCCCCTGCCGTGTCCATGCCCCAAACAGTCCGTAGTCGAAGTAGCCTCGGTCCATCGCCACGATGCTTCCTTCGGGGAAGCTCAATGTGCGGGCAATCGTGATGTCTGCCACGGAACCATCCGTCACTACGGCAAATGCAGGCATGTACCCATCATGGCTCAACTTCACATGCAGCTTGATGGCGCCTTTCGTCTGCCGAAACTTGGCCCACGGAAACAGGCTCAAGCACAGGTCCACAGTCGTAGAGTCCAGGCTGTACAGCGGGTTCTTGAACCGGAACCTGCCCTTCTTGCCGGGGGCAACGCTCTCGCACTGCTGCACCATGTATCCGAACAGGTTGAAGTAGAGTTGCCATGGTCGATGCTTGTTGGCGTACGACAACGTGCTCTTTGTCGGCGCCTTCTGAATTCCGAGGTGGTTCAGCTTCCCACACGCTGCTCGGAGACCATCACATACCTCACGCAGACTGTCCGCGTTAGCGAACTGGCAGAAGAGCATGCCGACAAACTGCGTATAGCAGGAGAAGCCCTTCGCGCCATGCTCGGCGCGGGTCTCACGTACAGCTCGCTCGAACACGCCGCCTGGAATGATCTTGACTAGCTGAGCGAAGAGGCTGGTATTATGCGCCATAGTAGAGGCTCCTGGTTGGGAAGATGACTTCTCAAAACCACCATTCCACCCAGAAGAGCCTCTACCCTACATTTTCCAGAATCCTATCTTGGACAGGTGTGTTGTCATATACATCCCGTTCAATCTGTCGGAAGCGATCGCGTTGAAGACTGAACTGCCCATTCAATCGCAGTGTGCGCTCGCTTGGACGCGCTGCCGCCAGACTCTTCACCGTATCGCACGCCGTATATCCAAGCACGATCCCAAACAGAAGGCGCGCATTCATGACCGCCTTTGCGCGAGGGTCGCGCGTGTCCAGGTCACCCGAGTCGTAGTGCTCCACCGCCTTCTCGCCCACCCCCAGCAGCACATCGGCAATTTGCAGCACGGCTTCGTCCTCCTTGGCGGCCAATCTTGCCTTGCCCATGTCGTTCAGGTAATCGCGTAGATTCTGCAGAATCATCGCATCCTCGGCGATGCCGTGGGGCCGCCGGA
>VFKD01000136.1 GCA_009885735.1 bacterium | reverse complement strand
CCCGTGGCCGTGGACGCAGATCCCGCCGCGGGAGACTACTTCAAGCTGTTTGACACCATTGTGGACCGCCTCGCGGCGGGGTTTAGGTAACTGAGTCGATACGTAGGCACATTCGGTTAGGGTGGCGCGATGTTATTGTCGCCATATTGTCATGCTGAGCGGAGGTTCAGCCGTTTCGAACCGAAGTCGAAGCATCCAGAAGTAGCAGATCGTGTGGTACGAGACCCTTCGACTACTCGACGGTGAGGCTGTCGAGCGCTCAGGGTGACACGGAGTGGAGGCGTCTTTTCCAGGGGCGATTCCCCCGGCTTTGATTATGATGCCCCTTCTGGGAGGCCGTTCGCGCCGGAGGCGCACAACAATATGAGCCCAGGGCAACGCCCTGGGAAGAGAAGACACCGTGCAGGTCAGCGTCCGCCGCGGGTGAGTAGGGGTGGGGCTTGCCCCATCCGCAATATACCCGATCTGGACATGAGAGCAACGAGAGAAACAATGCGCAAACTCATTGAACTACAAAACGTCTCGCTCGGCTACGGCAAGGCCGTGGTCCTGCGCGATGTCTCCCTCGACGTTCTCGAGGGCGACTTCCTGGGGATCGTCGGCCCAAACGGCTCCGGAAAGACCACCCTGCTCAAGGCAATTCTGGGCCTCCTGAAACCGATGTCAGGGACCCTGCGCACCTCTCCAGATGCCTCAAGAGTGGGTTACGTGCCGCAGCGAGACAGCGTGGACACCATCTTCCCGCTCACGGTGATGGATATTGTGCTGATGGGCCGCTACCCCGGACTCGGTCCGTTTGCCCTGCCGGGCCGGTCAGACAGAGCGGCCGCGGAGCGCGCGCTGGAACACGTGGGCATCCTTGATCTGTCGCGGCGGGCCTATTCCAGCCTGAGTGGAGGCCAGAAGCAGCGCGCGCTCATTGCACGCGCTTTGGTGGGTGAGCCCTCGCTTCTCATCCTGGACGAGCCGACCAACGGAATGGACCTCCAGAGTGAGCGGGCCATCATGGACCTCGTTGCTACGCTCCACAACGAGGATCGCATCACGGTGATGATGGTGACCCACCTGCTTAATACGGTCATCAATTATGCCCACCGCGTGGCCATCGTGGGAGACTCGGCGGTTCGCGTGGGCAGTGTGGAGACCATGGTGACCGGCGAGGCGCTCTCCAGCCTCTACGGAGTGGACGTGGAGGTGCTGGTCGTGGATAACCGCCGGGTGGTTCTGCCTTCTCGCCGTGAATCCGCCGCGGGCACGCCGAGGGCAGCAGAATGATGGACGATCTGCTCCTGGGAATTAAGCTCAACTGGATGGGAGTCGTTTCCGGGCTGCTCGTGGCCGGAATCTGCGGCTACATCGGCGTCTACGTGGTGGTGAAGCGAATTGTCTTTGTAGGTGCGTCGCTCGCCCAGATATCCTCCGCAGGCATCGCGCTCGCCTTTCTGATGGGCACATCCGTTCCATTCGCCAACCAGCATCCGCTCGGCGTTTCGCTTCTGGTTACGCTGGTGGGAGTGCTCGTCTACTCTCAGCAGTCGCTTAGCCGCAAGATTCCGCAGGAGAGCATCATCGGCATCGGCTACCTGGTGGCAAGCGCTCTCACGCTGCTCTTCATCGTGGGCAGCCCGAAGGGGCTTGAAGAGGTGAGGGAGCTTCTCGACGGACACATCATCACGGTTGATCTGGACCATCTCAAGATGCTCAGCGCGATGGTCGTTGTCGCCGCCGCCGCGCATGCCGCCTTCTACAAGCAGTTCCTCTTCGTCTCGTTCGACCGCGAGATGGCGGCCACTCTGGGCTTCAAGCCCAGGGTCTGGGAGCTGGTCTTCTACCTCGTGCTCGGCCTGGTCATCGCGGTCTCCATCCAGTGCGCGGGCCTCCTCGCCGTGTTCGCCTACCTGGTCTTTCCGGCGGTCACGGGCCTCCTCGTTGCTCGGCGAATGGCGACGGCCTTCTCGGTTGCGGTGGTCACCGCGCTTGTCTCCACGTTTGCGGGCTTCTGCTGGGCCCTGGTCGGTGACCTGCCCACGAGCCCTCCCACCATTGCCGTCATGTTTGGACTGTTGTGCGCGGTATGGGTTTTGCGGCGGTTCGTTCCGGAGAGGTAATCCGATGAGAACGCAGAATGCTTACACGAAGCGCCGCTGACGGCGTCTTGCGCGGCAGCAGCTGG
>VFKD01000015.1 GCA_009885735.1 bacterium | reverse complement strand
GGTGCTGGTTGTGCCGGTGTCGTTCACGACCTTTATGAGGAATGTTCTCCAGCCCTGTTCTTGGAGTCTTGCGTCCTGTAATTGCGCGGTCGCTTGAAGCGGCTTGCCCTTGGGGATTCTCACGGTTGCCAGACAATACGGAGCAAGCGCCCGGTCAGCCAACTCCACGGCGCGCGCGTCGCGAGGCTCCGCTGCAGCGGCGCGAAGTGAGGACTTCGTCGCTTTGGAGAGCGGCGTTCCAAGGGCGTCCAGCGCCTGCTCGACCCTTGCCACGTGCGCCAAGAATGGCTGCGCGGCAGCAGTCGGTTTGCCGGATTGCGACCAAGAGCCGGTTGCAGATACGCAGAACACAGCACCCGCGAGAGCCGCGGCCGCGCCTCGTGCGATGGTGGTTCTCAACCACTATACCTACGCATTGTACAACGCATCAGCGCATCAACCTTCTGGTGGGTCGTGTTTGTGTCGTAAGCCAGTCGCCCATTACTTTGAGAGCCCCAGGCGAGATGGTCTCTTCAATCTGAGCATATTCTGACGGCGATCCCGTCTTGCACGTCTGGAAAAGGTGATTCAGATTCGGGAGAACTTTCGTCGTGAAGCGTTTGTTGCCCCCGGCCCTGAGGGCTGCGGCAATTGGCGCAATGTTCTGAGTCGGATCTACCTGCAGGTCCTTCTCGCCGTTTATTGCCAGTACGGGGCACTTGACCTTGCGGAGGGCGACAGTAGGGTCCAGCGTTAGGAACATTTCAAACCAGGGCGTGAGAACGGACCGAACCTGACCTAGGATGAAGGCCTCCCGCGGACCTGCCTTCTTGCGGTCCGAATCAGGGAGCCCGTCATAGGTGGACCCGAGCATCTCGCGAGCCTTCTTCTCTCTTACGGTCGGGTCACGTTCCGTGCGTAAGAGCCCAAACAGGCGCTTCTGCACTGCGGCAGTCGCAGCAATCTCGGCGTCGGATGCTCCAGATGCCTTTGCAATCAGCGCCCCCTGCCGGTCTACAATCTGCTGTCCGTCCACGCCAGTGCCGGCCATAAGCACGATGAACGCCACCTGCTTGCACCTAGCAGCCACCATCGGCGCGATGAGTCCGCCCTCGCTGTGGCCTATGAGGCCAATCCTCTTCGGGTCGATCTCCTTGCGGCCGGCGAGGAATCTCACGCCCGCCTCCGCATCCCACGAGAAGTCGAGGGTGGTGGCTTCGTCGAAGCTGCCTTTCGACTTGCCTACGCCTCGGTCATCCGCGCGAAGGACGGCTATGCCTCGGCGCGTCAAGTAGTCCGACAGCACCAGAAACGGCCGATGGCCCATAAGGGCCTCGTCTCTGTTCTGCGGGCCTGAACCTGTGATGAGCACGACAGCTGGAAATGGACCTTTGCCTCTTGGAACGGTGAGAGTTGCAGCAAGGAGCGAATCCTTCGTGCCTACAACGTATGTCACCTCATGCTCAAGGTATGGATACGGCTTCACGGGATTCTGCGGTCGCTTCGTTACAGGGAGTTTCGAATCTCTCACAAGATCGAGTGGAAATGTCTCACCCTGAGTCCACGTGCCGGTAATCGCGCTTCCATCCGCGGACATCAGACCCTCGTAGTGTCCCTTGACTGAATCAACTTCGATGCGAACCTTGCCGTCAAGGTAGCTGGCCTTGGAGATTGGAATTCCCATTGCCTGCTGATCAATGCTGTCCATCGTTCCGGAATAGGTCCCATCTACTTCCTTCTTTAGGATCAGGACCAGACGCAGCCTCGTTCCACCAACGCTCAGTGCGCCCTGCCAGGTGCCCGCGAGATCCTTCGCTTGAAGTATCGGGGAGACCGCTCGACAGGTGCATGCAAGGCTGAAGAGGGTTGCGGCGAATGCAAGGGTGCCGAAGTGTCGCATTATTTCACCACCGCAGCGCAGACCATCTCGAGCACGCGCCGCAGCCCGTCGTCTCCGCCCATGCTGCCCTCGTTGAAGGGCGTGCGGGGAATGGGCTTCCAGGCGTCGCGCGAGGTATCAGCATCGTGAATTGGACGGGGCAGGCCGGTGAGCGACAGATCATACTGCCCGTTTGGCCCGCCCATCTTGTAGATTACGAGGTCCAGCGACGGCACCACGAACATCCCGAACCCGCCTGCGCCGGACTTGTAATAGGCATCCTTTGGCGCTCCGGCAACGTGTCCGTCCGCATTGTTCTCGAACTGCAGCACGAAGGGCGTGTGCGGATTGAAGGGCGAGGGCTTGCTGAGCTTCGCGATGTAGTCCGTCGGCACGAGCTGCTCAGCGCCCCACTTGCCATTGCGCAGCAGGCAGTAGCCGAACCTCAGCGCGTCCGTCGCGCGGACGGCGATGCTTCCAGCGCCATTTGCATGCGGCATCACATAGTCGCCCCGGTGCAGGCAGTAGGCCCAGGCGCCCCAGCCCATCGGCTTCGCGAGACGCTCATCAATGT
>VFKD01000270.1 GCA_009885735.1 bacterium | reverse complement strand
GTTGGCGTCGTCCAACTACGTATGCGAGGCCGGAGCCTTAATTCCCTTCGACCGCATACCTTCACCGGTACAACTCGTCGGTCTGAGGCAGAGCCTCGCTAGTCATGAGGAGGCGACTGTGCAGGGACGCTGCTTGCTGCGTCCGCCGTTCGTGAATTGTGCGGGCTAGAGGTCCTCCGGGACACCAAGCCGTTTCTCGTAGCACACGCTCAGCGGGTCGTCCTTCCATCTGCCGAAGTTTGGGATGCGCGTATACCCCTCGCGCTCGTAGAGCCGCACTGCTGCCTCCTGAGGAGTGCCGGTCTCGAGTCGAATAGCGCGGTAACCGAGCCGCGCAGCCTCCTGCTCCATGTGCGCGATAATCTTCGCCGCGACTCCCTGGTTCCTGGCCTCGGGCGCCACGTAGACCCGCTTCAGTTCGCACACGCCCTCCTCCATTGGGATGATCGCGGCGCAGCCTACCACTTCGCCGCTTACCCTAGCCACGACAAAATGGCAGCCGGACCCGGCGATCTGGTCCGGCGTGAACTCACACGGCCCCAAGTCGCCGTATATCTCGCCGAGCTCGAACCAGAGGGCGCTGATCAGCGCAATGCTCTCGGAATCGAACGGGTCGGCAAGCGAGAGGGAGAGATTCATCAAACCCACCTCTTGAGCCACGCCCACGCCTCTGCCTGCATCTCGGCGTTAAACTCGTGCGGCGTGTCATACAAACGGGTAACGCACCGCTCAGGCACATTCGCCTTGGTGTAGCATGCGTTCAGCTTGTCGAAGCTCCCCTTCACGCCATTGAGATCAAATAGGCTGTCCTTCGAGCCGTTAATCACCATCAAGGGCCTCGGGAGAGCCAACGACGCCACGTCGGGATAGTCGAGATACCTATAGAGCCCCGGTACAACCTTCGTATGGCCTATGGTATGCCGAATGTGGGTCTTGAGCTGCCTTGGGAATGACGCCATCCAGCCCACCGCCACGGCGGCACGAATGCGCTCATCGAGCGCCGCGAGGTGGCACGACCGCAGCCCGCCAACCGAGAGCCCGACACACCCGATCCGCTTTGGGTCCACGTCAGTGCGGCTCACCAGGTAGTCCACCGTGCGAATGTCGTCCCAAAACATCACTCCGGGCCACGTGAAGCCTGCGGCGGAGATCGTGCGCCCAACCAGGTCCTCATTCTGTCCTGCTCTCGTGTTGAACGCTTGGATGCGATCGGCGGTAAGGCTCGCGGGCCGGTCCCGCCAGTCTGGCGGGTCCTTGTCCATCAGCATGCGACGCTCGCCCCAGTAGAACATGTCGATCACCACCACGATATAGCCTTGCCGAACCAGCTCGACCGCGATGCTGCGCCCGCCATAGTAGCTCTTGCGAAACTCGGCAAGGACCGTGTGCTCGCCTTGAGTCTCGACGATCTTCTCCTTGCCCCAAAGGTAGAAGCCGCCGTGGTCATGTAGGGCAACGATGGCCGGCAAGGGCTTCGCCGCATTCTTCGGCACGAGAACGAAGGCAGGCACGCGGATATCGGGTGTGGTGTTGAAGTGGATCTTCTCGCGAACATAGTCACCGCAGTCCACCCGATCCACGGTCTGGGCGGCAGGCTTACAGACTGCGGGAGAGTAGTGCAGCAGGTCGACCAGCTTGGCTCGCGCGGTCTTTCTCCATGCGTCAGCCGAGCGGAAGCGAGGATTGAGGAACGAGAGCGGGAACTCTCCTTTCACTGCCTGTCCCTGAATGAAGGGGGAGAGAGAGCCGACGTCGGCGTCGGTCGGCGTGGCGGACGGAACCTGCGCTTCGGCAACAGCTACAATGTCGCGCACATCAGCCAGAAAGGGGAGTATTCCGCTTGCTGCTGCTGCCTGAAGCACCGCTCGGCGATGGAATCCATGCGATTCCTTGGTACCCGATTTGGCCGACTGCATATGCCCTCCCGAGGGTTCTGTAGTATGCTGCAAGCCAATCACTCCTGCACATGTCCGCTCGTCCTGAGCGCGGCAATTCCGCTCATCCTGAGCCTGCCACAGCCGTACAGTGGCAGAGTCGAAGGACCGTATCGAGGCGCAGTCGAAGGATGCGGAGCCGTGGCGTGCTCTCGCGGATATGAACCACGAGCGCTTGCAGGATTCTGACAGAAACTAGGCCAGTTCGGCCACACCGGGCGATAGTATCGCTTCAGTAATCTAGGCACCCACACCGCCGAGGTTGACAAATGCGCGGTTTCGGCTATAATAGAAGTCGCTGCACGGGGGTGTAGCTCAGACCGGTTAGAGCGCCTGCCTGTCACGTAGGAGGCCGCGAGTTCAAGTCTCGTCATCCCCG
>VFKD01000168.1 GCA_009885735.1 bacterium | reverse complement strand
TCCCGTAGGAGTCTGGGCCGTATCTCAGTCCCAGTCCGGCTGGCCGTCCTCTCAGACCAGCTACCCGTCGTCGCCTTGGTAGGCCTTTACCCCACCAACTAGCTGATAGGCCGCAAGCCCATCCCAAAGCCAGTTGCCTGGTTTAGTTCCCCAACGATGCCGCTAGGGAGCCACATCCGGTATTAGCACCCCTTTCGAGGTGTTGTCCCGGTCTTTGGGGCAGGTTGCTTACGTGTTACGCGACCGTTCGCCGCTAGCTCGGGGCCGAAGCCCTCCGCCCGCTCGACTTGCATTTCTTAGGCACGCCGCAAGCGTTCGTCCTGAGCCAGGATCAAACTCTCCATATATATCGCAAAGGAAGCCTAAACTTCCTAGCCATGAAGGGTTACTTTTGCAGACACACAACCAGGTCACATGGACCCAGCGCTGCCTGCGAACAGCTCCTGAACTCGCGTTCAAAGCACTTCCGTAAATCTGTCCGTTGATTACTTCTATCCGGTTTTCAAAGATCCAGCAGCGAGAGTTGCACTCTCACCGGCGTTGTACCGATGTACAGTCGCAAGGGTTAGGATACCACAGGTCTACCGGGCTTGTCAAGGCCTCGGTCCAACTTTTTTCAACTTGGCTGCAGGTCGGAAATGCGTCTGCTCCGGGCGGAGCCCTTTCCCTTCACTGCGAAAGACACTATACCGTACCCCAGCGGCAGAGTCAACCCATTGAGCAATGAATCTCAAAATGATTCTCAACCATCGGGAGGGCTACTTGGGAGCGTCGCTCTTCTTGGGCGCCGCCTTCTCTGCCTGGCCAACCGGCGCCTGCGTTTGGCCGCCGTCAGGATCCAGGCCATGAGCTATCCGGTCCTGGCGGATCCGATCCGTGCGTGCCTGCGAGTCCTGCCCCATTCCGCGGCCCATGTTTTCCCGCATCTGCTCCGGGGAGAGCTTCGGCGGCTCCTTGAGGTACTTCCACCACCCGCCGACCAAGATGAACAAGCAGGCTGCGATCACTATCCCAGCAGCCGTGTTTGCATTTAGCGCCTTCTTCATTATTGCGTCCTCCCTGTTATGGATGTGCCCTTCTGAGCGAGCTCCACCTCGTCACCGCGATTCATCGAGGCTAGCGCCTTCCCCAGCTCGGCTCGCGCCGAGATCTCCTGCGGGTCTAGCCGCAGCGCTTCCTTGAGCTCCACCACCGACCTGGAGTAGAGCCTCTGCTGATAGTATATCTTGCCTAGCTCGCGATGTGCAACCGCATCACGCGGCTGATTTGTCACCCTGGCGCTCCATCTCAGGCTGGTAGAGCGCAGTTTGGTGGCACTGTCGAACACCTTTCGCAATGCCTTTGCTTCGCGGTGCTTGCCCTGAAGATTGTACAGGCCCGCCAGCACCAGGGCGGAGCGCTTGTAGGTCACGTTCTCCACGACCAGAGGCTCCAAGAGTTGTGCGGCTTCGTCGGTCTTGGTGCGTTCCTGCAGCACGATGGCAAGCTCGTAGCGCGCCTCCCGGTGCTCCGGCGCCTTCTCAACGGCTCGACGGAGCAGCTGTTCGGCCTCGGCAGTCTCTCCGAGCCGGCGGAGCGCCTTCGCTCCGCCAATCAGGTAGATGACATTCTCTGGATCCCGCTGCAGGAACGTGTCCGCCGCAGCAGCCGCTTCTCGCGGCTTGGACAGCATCAGGTAGACCTCGATAAGGGGGCCGTCCAGGCCGTGGTTCTCGGGCGCCAAGCGTTGGACCTCGAGTATCTCCTTCAGCGCCTCTGCATACGCGCCCTTCTGGTAACGTGCCTGAGCAAGGACGACTCGAAGTCCGGCGTCCGTTGGAAATCGCTTCACCGCAGGCGCGAGAAGGTCCAGAGCGGCGAGGGGCCAGTCCATCGCCACGTACGTGTAGGCCAGGTCCTGAATTGCGCGAGGGTTGTCCGGCTCCAGCCGCTGTGCCTCACGCTGAGACTGAAGGACCATGTCGTAGTACTTAACACTTTGATAGATCTGTGCGAGCGCGAGGTGTGGCTCGGCCTTCGTGGGCTCCAGCCTAGCCGCGGCAAGAAGCTGGACGAGGGCTTCCGAGTATTTCCTGCCCTGGCCATAGAGGCTTGCCAGCCGCAATCTTGCCGAGGCGTCCGCAGGATTTGTGTCTACCGCACTCTTGGCAGCCTCGAACTCCGACTCCACCGCCTTTACGGCGCTCTGCGCTCGGAGTCGTTCATCGGTCTGCTTGTCGAGCTGCCGTGCCTCGCGCAGAGTGCGGAGCAGAACCGGCGCGGCAATCGCCGCACCCAAGCCAATGACTGCTAGGAGCGAGACCAGCACCCCGATGCGCGAGACACCAGCACGGCCCGACGCGCTCATCTGCTTGCCTGCACGAGAGCGGCTTTCGCATCGGACAGCAGCCGAGCAGCCTCGGAGTTCTTGGGTTCAAGCTCCGTGGCTCGAACGAGCTCCACGATTGCCCTGGAGAGGTTCCCTTCGTCCCGACACACCTCCGCCATGCGAATGTGGGCCTCCGCGCTGTTTGGCTTCATCGAGAGAATCAGGTTGACGCGCTCTCGCTTCTGCCCGGCAAGCTGCGCATCCTTGTATTCGGCCAGGAGCTTTCGGCCCTCACCTCTCCTACCAGCAGCGACATAGGCCTGACCCAGAAGCAGCCGTGTCTGCTCGTAGCCTGGAGCTCGTGCCAGCACCCACTCAAGGCCATTTCGGGACTGATCTGAACGGTCCGTTCGCTTGTAGATGACTGCAAGCCTGTAGCGAGCAGGAACATTCTCTGGGTCAGCATGAAGAATGATGTTGAGATTTTCCTCGGCCTCGGCGAGATTGTTCAGACTGTAGAGTGACTGTGCAGCGATAGAGCGAACGCGCGTGTCGTTAGGATTGAGTTTGAGCACATCCTGTGCAACCCTCACTGCATCGCGGTGCTTTTGCATTCGCAGATACAGATCGGCAAGCGGCATCCAGAGATCAGGCTGATCCGGCGCCGCAGCCCGAACTCCAAGCAGCAAGTCCTCTGCCCGCTTGTAGTCGCTGTGCTGTACACAAGCAAGCGCATGGGCCACCTTGAGGCTAAGACTATTCGGAACTGACTTCACTGCCGCTGCAAGAAGGTCGCGCGCCTCGATAGTCCAGCCAAACGAGATGTAGAGCCACCCGAGCCCCGCAAGACCACGCTCATCAAGGGGGGCCACGGAAAGCAATCGCTTCCATGTCGGGACAGCCTTCTCGTAGCGGCGAGCGCGCGTGTAGATGTCCGCAAGAAGGTAGAGAGCGTCGGCATCCTTGGGATTGGCCTCGACCGCTGCCTCGGCGAAAGGGGCTGCGCGGTCTGACTGACCAAGCTGCTGCAGCTTTGCAGCGTACTCCAAGCCCGCGCGAATGTCTCGGGGCGTCGCCTCCGCAGCCTCGCGGAGCGTGTCGAGTTCAGTTTTCAGCTCAGACTTTGCGCGTGCAGCTGCAAGCCTCTGCTCTGTCTCCTTCTCCAGATTGCGGGTGTTCTCCGCCACCTGAGAGAGGATCGGCAACAGGCCCACATACAGGCAAACCACTATCACGAGGGCGAGACCTAGCGCTCTCGTCCTCCTATGCGGCGATTTGGCAGTTGGTCGAGCCATCGTTCTATCCTATTTCAGAGCCGCCTCGCCCTCACGGGCCGAGTGGATACGATCGGTCGCAACGCCTTTGAACTTATCGACCTGCCCGGACGGCCATCGAATCTCCACATCTGCGGCTGTTGCGCTGCCGAGGCCAAAGTGGGGCCGAAGATCGCTCTGACTCAGGTAGCTTGAGCCGCATCTCACCAGCGTTTTCTGAGTGATCCCCGCGGAGGTTACGAGCACGGTCGCGCCAATCCCGTTGCGGTTGCTGCGCACACCCTCAAGCTTCAGCTTCAGCCAGTGGTTCGGCGTAGGAGTCTCGTTGCGCCACAGCATCGCCTTCCCGCTGTTGGGCATCACCAGCACGTCCAGCTTGCCATCGTTGTCGTAGTCTCCCCAGGCTGCGCCTCTGCCAACAACCTTGGTGCTGAAAGGTGCGCCGCTCTTGAGGCCGACCTCCTGAAAGGTCGCGTTTCCCATATTTCGAAACAGCAATGCAGGCTGCCGCCACGGAGTGTCGGGCTCGCGCTCCTGGATATCATCCTGAACATGCCCGTTCACCTGCAGCATGTCCTTCAGCCCGTCGTTGTCGTGATCAAAGAAGAATACGCCGAAGCCCAGCGCGTGGTTCGTCGCGTTTCCGATGCCGGCCGCCTGACGGTTATCTCGAAACATCTCGGATGAGACCTGATTGTAGAACGAAGTCTGCTGGCCCCAGTAGTTTGTAATCGCCAGAGTCGCCTTGCCGTCGTTGCCCACGTCATCCGCATCGATCCCCATCCCGGAGTGCGGGATGCCCTCTTCGCTGTAGGCCACGCCGGACTCAACGCCGATGTCCGTAAACGTGCCGTTGCCGTTGTTCTTGAAGAGGAAGCCTGGCACGGTATCATTTGCGACGAAGATGTCGAGCCACCCATCGCCATCTATGTCCCACACTGTAACTCCAAGCCCCTTGCTCTTGCCTGTCACAATACCCGAGGCCGTGGAGACATCGGCAAACCGACCGCTTCCCAGGTTGCGATAGAGTGTGCAGTGGCTGGATTCGTATGCGGCCGGATCACAGTAGACCTGCTTGTGATTGTCGCCGGAGTAGCAGGGCTGATCGTCCTTCAACGTCCGATACTTAACGTAATTGCAGACAAACAGGTCGAGTTTGCCGTCCTTGTCGTAATCCAGCCACGCGCAAGAGGTGCCCCAAAGTCCCACGTTCGTGACCCCAGCTGCTGCCGCGACGTCTTTGAACGTCCCGTTGCCCTCATTGTGAAACAGCCGGCTGGGGCCAAGCACTGCAGTCACGTAGAGATCGTCGTACCCATCGTTGTCGTAGTCTCCCGCGCTGCAGCCCATGGCATAGGCATCCACGGCAAGTCCCGCGGCCTTTGCAACGTCCGTGAAAGTGCCGTTCTTGTTGTTGCGGTAGAGCGCAATTGTCGGCCTGCCGACAACCTTGCCGCCGGGGATGAGCGTGTTGTTCAGCAGGACGATGTCGAGGAAGCCGTCCCGGTTGTAATCGAAAAACCCGCCACCGGAGCCCATCGTCTCGATCAGATATCTGCGATTTGTCTTGGAGTTCTGTTGAAGAAAGTCGATGCCAGCGGACTTCGAGACGTCCGCGAACTTCACGAGGGCATTACTTCCGGCAACAGGTCTAGGGGAAGAGTGAGTCGTTGGTCCAGGCGGCGCCACCGCAGCAGTTCGGCCACCGTTGCAACCCGCAAGAGTTGCTCCAGAAGCTATGCAAACCGTTGTCGCTAGAAGAAAGTTCGTTCGGTAAAGCAATCAGTCCCTGCCTATCCGCCTGACGGTCGCGGCTTGGCGCTCTTCTCCATCGCCTTTGCCTCGGTCTTGCGTCCGGAGTTCCACAGCATCAACTGCAGGTCTCCACCCACGCGCCTATCGTCCGGCCACCTTTTGAGAGCGCGGCGCAGGATGGCAGCGCCCACTCCGCTCTCGCCGGCCTCGTCATAGAGCCGCGCTACCTTACGATACGCAGATGGCTGGTCCGGATGTTTCCTCAGGTGCGTGATTGCCTCTCCCAGCACCACTCGGTTGCGCTCCATCACCTTATAGAGCTTCAGCAGCTTCGCGCCCGCCGCCTGCTTCCCAGACTGCTGATAGAGCATTCCAAGGCGGAAAGCGGTCTTCTCGTACGCGACATCGTCCTTTTCCACTGCTTCGTATGCGGCAATCGCATCCGGGCCCTTTCCCTGCATGTCCAGAGTGTACGCCAGCCAGTACGCGGCGTCCAGGCTCTCGTCGCCCATCTGCCGCGCCTTGCGGACTGCCTGTTCCGCCTCGGCCATGCGGGATTTGTCGGAACCCATAGCAAGGATGTGACCGAGCTGACGATAGTACCCCGGCTCCTTCGGCGCAAGGCGAATCGCTTCTCTAATGGACTTCTCTGACTCCGTAAACTGGCGCGGAACCCGCTGAATCTCGCTCAAACGATACCAGATTCCATGGGCATCGGGGTGCTTGGCAAGGAACTTCTTGAGGCTTGCAATCGCCTCCACATGTTCTCCGAACTGGTAGTGAGCGAGCGCAGCGGCCGCCTGCACGGATGAATCCTCGGGCGCTGTCCTCTCCGCGCGGGCCATTATCGCCGCGGCGGCAGCCTTGTCCTCCACGCGAGAATAGAGGCCCGACAGCCGCAGCATCGTCTCCGTGTCATTCGGCTGGGCCGCCAGACGCTGCTCGCAAAGCTCTATCAGCCGATCAAGATAACCCTTGGTCTCGTACATGGCGGCAAGGCCGAAAAACGCTTTTCTGTCACTGGGATTGGCCTTTAGCGCGGCCCGGAAAGCCTTGGCCGCGAGTGCTCCGGCGGTGGCCGAGGGTACTGCGGGCGAGGCGCTAGGAATGGCTGTGGCGCTAGGAGCCGGGGACGGTGGTGAGGTCGGCGACAGGGCCTTCCTGGAGCAGCCGCACGTAACCACGAGTGGAGCTAGGCACAGCCAATAACGAGCCTCGGCCGGGGCCGAGGCTCGAAGTAAGACTTGGCTTCGAAAGAGACTGAGAAACATGGAAGTAGCGAGCCTATTGGCCTCCAGCGCCGGGTGGCCCGGCATTGGGGCGGCCCCCGCCTCCCTGCTGGCGCGCCTTCTGCATCGCCTCCATCTGTTTCGCCTGACCAGCCTGCATGTTCTTCCGCATGTCTTCTGGAGCGATCTTGGGCGGATCTTTGACGTACTTTACGTAGCCGAACACCGCTGCGGCCAGTACGACGACTATCAGAACGATTGTGCCGATTGGACCACTAATTGCTGCCTTCATGACGTGAATCTACCTCCGATTGGTCTATCCGTAGCTGCAAGGAGATCGGGCTCTCCGATTTGTGGAGACTCGCGTGAAGGAGTCGGAGCCAAAGCTCCGACTCCGTCTCCGCGATCCTAGTTGGCTTGGTCGCCCAGGTACAGGTCGTCCGTAATCGCCTGTGCCTTCGACCACTTGGAGTGACCGTCTCCGTAGCCGATGTTGGCACCGCCGGTGTGGCGAGCGCAGTCGGGACCGTCCCACTCGGGCTTGTGGACCGACGGGTCGCCGCCCCACCAGGTGCCATCGCACTGGTTGGCATAGGCAACGCGCCGCATGATGGCCTTGTGAGCCGGGTCGTTGGCATTGTTGCGCTCAGGTCGGCGGCCATAGGCCGGGCAGCAAGTAAGCCCAGTGATGCCGTCCGCGATCAGATAAGTTTGAGCAGGTCGGTCCATTCCCGCGAGCTTGCCTGAGCTGTTCCAGTAGCTGCCCCATCCGTCCGCGCCGAGCATGGGCTCGTTGGCGGCATAGCTGTGCGCCTGGCGAATGAGCGCCTGCTGGAAGCCTGAGGCGATGAGGCCGGCCTCGGTGGTCTGGTCGGTCCACCAATAGTGCTGTGAATTGAGCGGAGTCATCTCCACACGGTCCGACGGGCAAGCATAGATGCCACCCGACTTCACATACGGGTAGATAGCGTTCGACCACAGGGACTCGAAGCGGTTGACTCGGCCCGGCACAGCGCCGGGCGATCCTGGCGACGACGCCCACCACGCCCACACCGGGAAGGCCTCGTCATAGTCTTGGGCATACATCTGGAATCCGAGATCCAACTGCTTGGTGTTCGAAAGACAACTTGTCGAGCGAGCCTTTGCACGAGCCTGTGCAAAAACCGGGAAGAGGATTGCTGCCAAAATCGCAATAATTGCGATAACGACGAGCAGCTCGATCAGCGTGAATCCAGATCGCCTCGTTCGTACCGTCATGGTACTCTCTCCTTTCAAGCGGAACCCACCATCTCAACCGTTCGGAGCACAGCAACCAGCGTCTCTCCGCACAGCCACGGGCGGACACCACCACGATTAGGTTCATAATAGTGTCAGAGTGAACATATGTCAAGGGGCAAATGAAAGATTCTTAACAAATCATTAAGATTCTTTTCGCGCTAGGCGGATTGCTCCAGGGCGAACAGCCGCCGGGCGTTCTCCCCCAGCACTCTGCGCCGAGCATCGTCACTCAGTTCACAGTCCTGCAGCAGGCCCAGCGCCGCGGCTGCGTCCATCTCCGGCGAGGCAGAGCCAAACAGAACCCGGTGCGTTCCAACAGCGTCCAGAGCGGCCGGTATCTTGGCCCGGTCCATCGCGCCGCTCGTCTCCAGGAGGATATTGGTGCATGAGTGCGCTGCAGCCACCGCCGACCGCCAATCTGCTCCACCCATCCCAAGGAAGATGAACTTCAGCATGGCATGTTCGCGGGCGATGGTGAGACCGTGCTCCACGGCTTCCGCATCTGGAGTATAGAGGCACACAGGCTTGCCGTATCGGCGGTACGCGCCTAGAATCTCCTCCGCCATGAGAAGTGACACAGCTTGGCCCGCCTGCGCTCCCACGATGGCCATGGCAACGATTCGCTTGCTGGACATCATCTCACGCAAGACGGCCACCGATGACTCAACCCGGTTAGCGTGCGTCACAAGGCACCCCACCAGGCTGGGAGCTTGGTCTAGGCTCGCCTTCAGAATCCGATTGCCGACTATTGGGTCCACGTCGCGGGCATAGGCTGAAAAGAGCAGCGCGCCATCAATGTTGCGCTGCTCCATCGCTGCTACCACGGATGCAGCGTTTGCGGCAACCCCGGGCACGACCGTGGGGCCAACGTAGCTTTGTGAATCAAAGATGGTCATCGTGAGATCCTAACTGGATTCCTGCTAAGGACATGCAGGAATGACGGTCTAGTGACGTGCAGGAATGACGGTCTAGTGACATGCATGAATGACGGCTCGACCGTGAAACTTACCTCACCTTGGGTGGGGCAAGCCCCACAGCCCTACGTAAGGTCGGTTTGGTGCGCGTGGCCGTTAGCATAGGTCCTATTTGTCCCATTCGTCCCATGCCCTCAGCGATCCAAAACTGATCAGTTCAGCCCAAGCACCCGTCGCGCGTTCTGGCCAAGTATCATCGCCTGGTCCGCATCCGAGCAGCCGGAGTAGCGCACCGCGCGCAGACTTGCAGCCATGGGCCGCGCCGTCGCCCCGGAGCCATAGAGCACGCGGGCGGCGCCAACACTGTCCGCCACCAACTTGATCGCGCCCGATGCAAGCAGTCTTGAGCTTTCGATCACAAAGTGAGCGTGGGTTCGAAGCAGCGCCACGCACTCGGCCAGAGTGTCAACATCCACCCCCGCGAGAATGACTGCGGCCGGATAGTTCTCGAGCAGGCGAGCAAAGCCGCTCGCTACTCCTGCAGCCGGCACGTCCACCATGATTGGGAGCTTCTGGTCCCTCATCGCATCTAGGGCCGCCCCAAAGGCTGCGTACTCCGGGTTCCAGCCTTGAGGGCCTGGAAAGAAGCGCACCAGCTTGAACCCGTCCGCCCCAAACCGAGTCCACGGGCCGTCGCCGCCAAAGTAGCTCTGCGGATTGAGGGTCGCGACGGGCAGCAGCCGACTGTTTTCCGAGCAGGCCGCCCTGGACGCGCCATTTCCCATCGAGTAGTCCAGCAGCATTCCGATGGTCGAGAGCGTGCAGCACGACTGGACGCCGTGCGCGTCCATCATGCTGCAGAGCTCGTCTACGGAGAGGTCACAGGAGGCGGTGGGCAGCGGTCCAAACAGGGTGTTGACATCAATAATCTCTGGCATGCGGGCAGGTTACCTCGTGGATGATTGGAGCGCGCGCATCTATACTGTTTCGGAAGGTTCCGGCTCGGGCTGTACCCAGGTAAGGGCAGTGGCGATACGCGACAATACCTCGTCCCGGCCTAGAACCGCCATCAGTTCAAAGAGGCCCGGGCCCACTGTTCTCCCCGTCAGGGCAGTGCGAAGAGTGTGAATGACAGGGCCACGCTCCACGCCGGCGGCCTTCGCTGCCTCATCAATCGCCTGCTCGGCAGCCTCTATCGTGAGGCTGTCTGACGACCGCATAATAGCGCCGCGCGCACTCTCAAGCAGCAGTGTTGCGCGACCGCTGCTGAACCACTTCTTGCGGCCCTTGTCGTCCGGCGCCTGCGGAGCGCGGAAGAAGAAATCTGCCTGGGCAGGAGCCTCCGACAGGCACTTCATTCTCTCGGCAATCAGCGGGACTACCTTCGCCACGTACGCCGCTTCGTCCTCCGACACACTCTCACTCACGAATCCCGCGCGCGCAAGATAAGGCACGCAAAGCTGTACAAGGCGGTCCGGCTCGCACTTGCGAATGTACTCGCCGTTCATCCATCGTAGCTTGTCGTAGTCGAGCACAGCAGGATTTCGGCTGATAGCCTCCAGGCTGAAGGCGGAGGATATCTCCTCCGCAGACATGATCTCGCGATCACCCTCGCCGGGCGACCAGCCAAGCAGAGCCAGGAAGTTGAACATCGCCTCGGGAAGGTAGCCCTCCCGAATGAAATCCAGAAACTGCGTAGAGCCGTGCCGCTTCGAGAGCTTCTTGCGATCGGTTCCAAGTATTAGAGGCACATGGACCCACACCGGCGGCGTCCAGCCCATCGAGCGGTGAAGCTGGACATGCTGTGGAGTGCTGGGCATCCAGTCTTCACCGCGGATAACGTGGGTTATCTGCATGTCATGATCATCCACCATCGCTGCCAGATGATAGGTCGGCCAGCCCGTGGACTTGAGCAGAACCACGTCCTCAACCACCCGGTTCTCCACGCTGATGTGCCCGTACACCAGGTCGTCGTATTCCGTGCATCCTTCCAGGGGAATGGCGAGGCGCACCACGAACGAGCGTCCTTCTGCCTCAAAATTCTCACGCTCCTCGGTGGTGAGATGCCGATGTCGCCTGTCATAAGAGGTGGGCAGGCCCTTCGCGATCTGCTCCTCGCGAATGGCCTGCAGCTCCTCTCGCGTGCAGTAGCACCGGTAGGCCTTCCCCGAGGCGATAAGCTGCTCCGCCACTTCGCGATACCTGTCCAGCCTGTCGGACTGGAGATACGCTCCAAACTCTCCCGGCGATTCCCACCACTCGTCCGGCTCGATGCCCAGATACCGCAGGCTCTCGGCTATCTCGCCGATGAACTGGGGCTTGTATCGAGCAGGGTCGCGGTCCGTATCTTCCAGCCGTGCGATGAACGTGCCGCCTGTTCGGCGGGCAATAAGCCAGTCGAAGAGGGCCGTTCTGAGGTTGCCGACATGCGGGGATCCGGTCGGGCTCGGGGCGTAGCGAACTCTGAGTTTCATGCGCGTTGAGTAGACATACGCCTCCGGCCGGATGTGCATCACTGGCCGGCCGGAGGTGATAGTCTAGGACTTCTTCAGGTACTTACGCTTGCTCTTGTCGAAGCCCTGCGAGAGTTTCTTGGCATCGTAGACCCAACTTCGTCCACGCTGGAAGAAGCAGTGAAACCCCGACAGCAGCGAGGCGCACAGGCGCCGCGTGCTCCTCCGAGCAATATTCACTTCAGTGATAATAGTGATAAACTCGATGCCCTTGCGATAGTGCTCCATGATCTCGCGAAGAATCTCGAACGTTGGAAGCTGCTCGGTCTCGGCACGCCGGCCCAGCTCAATCAGCTCGTTCACCCTGTTCCGGCTAATGAAGATGGCCGGCTCTGTCTCCTCGCCATACGTAAGCGCATAGCGGTCCGGCGCCTGTCGCTCGAGGTAGAAGACCGCCCCGGAATCCACCGGGATGGTCATGAACCAATCGAGCAGGCCGTACATCAGCTTCGTTTCGTTGCTTATCCAGATTTCGGTCACCTGTCCGCCCGGCAGAACGAGGTCTGCCTGCAGCACAGGCGCGTCCGCCGGGAAGAAGTCCGGAGGAAGCATGCAAAGAGGAACGGTGCCGATCTCCTTGTGGTGGTACTTTAGTACGCAGCGAACCGTTGCCGGCGCAGGACCATCCGGAGGCACCACCAGGTCCTGATCCAGAACGTCCTGCGCAACCGATGCCGCGACATCGTGATCCAGTCCGCCGTCGAATCCGTCGTCCTCCAGAATGATGTCCACCACGTTGCCCTCGGCATCCAGGAAGGTCGTCTCCGGAATGTTGAGCAGTTGGGGAACCGTGTGTACGTAGTTTGGAATGGCGCCATGCGGAAGGAATCTATCCGCGCCCACATGCACTATCCGCGTGTCGTCCTTCAGTGCTGCAAGCACGGTAGCCAGATCGCCCTCATAGTTCGCGTCGCCCTTCGAAACCTCGAACACGTCCTCCAGAAGGCCCGATGCGCGCGTGGTGGATTCGCTTTTCAACACGCGCTTTATGATCTGCTCCTGCTCCTCCGAGGAGATGACGAGTGGCAGAGACGGCTCCGTGGGAAGTGATTCGGCGTACTCATCCACCTCGCGCTCGGAAAGAGCCGCGAATTGCGACTCGAACTGAGATCGAGCCGTTGGGCCAATCCAGGTCTGATTGGAGAGAGCCTCGATGCGCGCATCTCCTACCAGAAGGCAGTAGAAGGCCTTGGCATCGAAGGACGCCGGCGAGGATTTCCAGGCGAGGAACTGCAGAGCCTTCGTCTCAACAGGTGCGCCGACCGCGTCCAGCACTCTGACCACCGAGTCCGCATCCGTCGCGTTGAGGCCCGCTGCAGCCTTCGCCAGCGGCTTAATGGTTTCTGGCTTCAGATAGTTGTCAAATAAGACGTCTGCCTCGGTCTCGCTCTCCGTGTCCAGCAGCCACTCGACCGGAGCGTAGCCTGCATTCGGCACAACGAAGTAGCGCTCGGAGTTCGAAAGCAGCCTTGGAAGCAGCTCTTCGAGGCTCTCGGTCGGCCGACCATAGACTACGGCTAGCTCGCGGGCCAGAATGTCCAGCGGCAGCGGACCCCCGAATCCCCGAAGGGTCTCGAGCAGGGATCGCTCCACGGAGTGCTCTGGGTTGCGATAGCGTGACCAGAGGGTCCACTTTCGGTCGGTCGCAGTGAAGCGCTGGGAATGCGTGGCAACCACCACGCGCGCAAGCCGCAAGTCGAATCCATTCCGACCGATAGTCTTGATGATCTCCGAGACCTTGGTCGGCTCGCCGATGCGCAGCAGGGCACCATGGACGAGATCTGCTGCATATTGCAGCGCGGCAGTCTCCTTTGTTGCGGCGTCCTTCTTTTCTTTAGTTGCAACAGCCACGATATTCCACCTTTCTGTGGCAAGTGAGTTTGTTGGGTCGTCTTGCGAGTTCTGAGTCGACTGGATAGCAGCCGTGGCCGGCTAGGCGGCCCGCACTCCCGAAAGGTCGTAGGGAGCGGCATCTGTTATGCGCACCTGCACGAAGGATCCTGGTTCAAGGTGAGTGTTCGTGATGCGAACGGTTCCGTCTATCTCTGGGGCGTCTCGAAACGATCTGCCCACGGAGCCCTTGGAATCGACCGACTCCACCAGGACTTCAAGGTCCCTGCCAATCCAAGCCTGATTGCGCGCTAGGGACACCACCTGCTGGGCTTCCATCACCCTGGCTTTGCGCTCCCTCTTCTGCCGGGCGGACACGCGATTTGGCAGGTCCGCACTGGGGGTGCCATCCTCATCGGAGTATTCGAACACGCCGACACGGTCGAATTGCGACTTCTTGACGAACTCGACGAGTGTGTCTACATCGTCATTCGTCTCGCCCGGAAAGCCCACGATGAACGTAGTTCGGAGCGCAACGTCTGGCGAAGCCTCTCGAAACCTCTCCACGAGCCGCAGGTAGCCGCTGCCAGTCATGGGACGCCTCATCGCCCGCAGAACCGGGTCGGACGCATGCTGCAGCGGCATGTCGATATATTGGCAAACCTTTGGCGTCTCGGCGATAGCGGCAATCACTTTTGCATTCACTCTGGACGGATAGCAGTAGAAGAGCCTCAGCCACTTCACACCCTCAACATGGGAGAGCGCCTGAAGCAACTCAGGAAGCATCGGCTTGCCGCAGAGGTCGTAACCATACTGCGTGCTGTCCTGCGCGATGAGGTTCAGCTCCACCGCACCCTGCGCGCACAAATCCTCTGCTTCGCGCACTACCCTGTCGAGCGGCTTGCTGATATGCGCCCCTCGGAACGACGGGATGGCGCAGAACGTACACTTGTGGTCGCAGCCCTCGCTAATCTTTAAGTAAGCAGTCCACGGAGCGCCCGAACGCACTCGAGTGGGCACATCAAGCCATCGATGGTGAGGTTTCGGCTCCACCTGAAGTATCTGGTCTCGGCGAACAAGAGTTTGGCCCACCAGGCCGGCAATGCCCTGCATCTGGCCGGTGCCTACGAATGCGTCCACGTCCGGCATCTCGGCGGCAAGCTCAGTTTGGTAGCGCTGCGCGAGGCAGCCCGCCACCACCACCTTTCGCACATCGCCGTTGCGCTTGCGCGCGAGCGCGCCCAGGATAACATCGATACTCTCCTGCTTGGCAGACTCAATAAAGCCGCATGTGTTGATGACAACCACATCGGCTTTCGGCCCAGCGCCGGCAATGCGATAGCCCTCGCGGCTCAGGACGCCGAGCATCTCCTCGGAGTCGACCGTGTTCTTCGCGCAGCCTAGATTAACCATCTGTACCGTAGGGAGATTGTGCTCTTGTGTCGGCATTGCGCTCGTTTTGGGGCCTCTCATGCGCTGCCCATGGGAAGCGCCCCTGAAGTATACCCTCCTTGGGTGGCCTTTCGAGCAGTCGGAGTTGATCGCATTGCTCCCTTGCGCACGCAAATGGAAACCCGCAAACGGAGGTGAACGTAAGTGTCTATGACGTTCACAATGCAATTGAGAGGCGCTGCCCACAAATGAGGCTCACCACTCTGATCGCCGTCGTGCTTGTTGGGGTCCTTCCCGCCACGGCTAAGGCGGACGATCTGTCGCTCTCTGCAGCAGCAGGAGGGCGCATCCAGCCACTCACCGCCGCGAAAGGCAAAAAGGCGGTCGCGCTGATCTTCGTGCTGCGCGAGTGCCCCATCTCCAATGCCTACGCTCCCGAGATGAGCCGTATTGCAGACAAGTACTCGAAGAATGGCGTCGCGTTCTACCTAGTCTATGTGGACGG
>VFKD01000616.1 GCA_009885735.1 bacterium | reverse complement strand
TCGTCCACCTTCAGCGAGAAGCGGTTCGCAGAGAGAAATGTGGAGACAGCCACGAAGGCAGTGCGTGCATTCCCCCGCTCGAACGGAGCGGCCACCGCGAGGCTGTGAAGCAGGTTCGCTGCCTGTCGGGCGGTGTCCGTGCTGTCGCCGTAGCCGTACTGTGAGGCCATTGCGGCTTCGAGCTTCTCCCAGTCGAAGGAGACGGTGGCGCCAAGGAGAGTTGAGTTGATCCACACGAGGTCGTGGACCGAGAGATATTGCATCATAAAACGGGCTCCTCAGAAGGGACGATATGCTTTGTGCAAGTACGATGGACAACCACTGTACATTGGGCAACTACAGTGCGATGGGCAACCCCAGGGGGTTGCCCCTACCATTGCCCGGATCGTGGCATGCGCGTCTCGCGCATGATGATTCACGGGCGGGACGCCCGTGCCACAAGGGCGATCACGAGGGTCGTCCCTATCAACCATGGGTACAGGCAGGCCCTATGCCTGCCCGAAGACCGCGACGACCTCGGCGAACGCTACCCGCCGTCTTTCGCCTTCTCTCGTGCGAGCACGGGCGGGAACCAGTCCCCAGGAACAGTCCCGCCGACCCGGTTTCGCAGTCTAAACAGGTCGCGAGCGCGTTCCACAAGTCGTGCCGTCACTGCATCATTCCAGACAAGCCGAGCATTGTTCAGTTTGTCCCAGCTCGACCGGGCTGCGTCGTTGCGATGAGTGCCATCAAGCGGAACCCGAGCCCACTCCTCGCGAGCGGACAGCACGGCCATGGTAGCCTGGAGCGGGTCGTGTACGGGCGGAAGCTCGATTCGAGTGGCTGCCCGTGCAGACACGATGTACCCCTGCCCGACCTCGAGCGCCTCAACCGCGGAGGTTACAGGTCGATCTTGGAACAGCCTCTGGTAAGGCGTCCGCACATGCCCTGGTCGCACTGATTTGACAAGCTCAACGTCCACCAACAAGGCCTCATAGGGCGCAACGGGGGCCACCCACTTCACCTTGGCATGAGCTACAACAGCGCCGTCGCGAAACGGCTTCAGTTCGGCAGCCTGGCCCACCTGTACGGGCCTCGCAAAGGTAGCCCAGAGTCCCTGCCCAAGCGGAGCTCTGCGCGTGATGAGGCCGAACTCGGCCTCCTGTGCAGAGGCCCGAACCGGCACAAGAAGGACGGCTAGTCCTGCGGCAAGAATCGGCACTCTCATAGAAAGCCTCCTCGCAATTGAACTCAACTCGCACACCGCAGAAGTGTACCAGACGCCGCGAAGTGCGGTCAATTTGAGCCCAGCCGTCGGGTGTGAGACATATACTGTGTGATTCTCACGCGGCCACTGGGGTCGCCACTCCTTGATAGCGCTGTGCAGCTGCCCTGAGTGTGGCGTGACGGCGCTGGACCGTCT
>VFKD01000132.1 GCA_009885735.1 bacterium | reverse complement strand
GCGCCTTCGCAGAATATCCCGAGACCGGCATGGCGCGGCTTCTAGTCTCCATCGGGCGCAAGGAGGGCTTGCGTCCAGGCGACTTGGTGGGCGCAATCGCACACGAGGCCGGACTAACGGGCAAGGAGATCGGGGTGATCGAACTGATGGACCACATGGCCTTTGTGGAGGTGCCTGCGGCTGCCACGGAGCGCGTAATCTCCGCACTTTCACGCACAAAGCTTCGCGGCCAACGGGTTCGAGTTACTCTTGCGAAGCAGACGGGCAGTGCATAGCGACGCCTCCTGTCGCACTCGTTTCAGCTCCGAAGCTGCTCCAATCGAGCGAAGAAATCCGGAAATGTCTTTGCCACGCAGCCAGGGTCCTTGATCCCGATGCCTTTGGCGCGAAGCCCCATCACGGCGAAGCTCATGGCGATGCGGTGATCGTCGTAGGTCTCGATCTCGGCAGGCAGTATCTCTGCGCATGGATGTATTGTCATGCCGTCGGCGTGATTCTCTACGAGCACGCCAACTCGCTTGAGTTCCGTCGCGAGCGCCAGCAGCCGGTCGGTCTCCTTGTGGCGGATGTGAGCAACGTTTCGAATGCGGGTTGGCGTTGAAGCGAATGGTGCGATTGCCGCAAGCGTCATCACGGTGTCTGAGATGCCGTTCATGTCCACGTCCACTCCCTGGAGCTTGCCGTCGGACTTCAGTTGAATATAGTCCGAACCGCGTTCGGCACTGCACCCCATCTTCTCAAGCACGTTCACGAATCCGACGTCACCTTGCAGTGATTCGGCGGAAAGCCCGTCTATGCGGATTGAGCCGCCTGTGATCGCACCTGCAGCGAAGAAGTAGGAGGCCGACGAGGCATCGGGCTCAACCGAGTAGCTCTGGGCGGCATAGTGCTGGCCGCCGGCAACTCGATAGAGTGAATCGGACACAGGGGCTGCAGATGCTCCCCACTGCTCCATCATTCGGCAGGTTAGCTCAATGTAGGGCCGTGAGACGACCTCACCCAGAAGCTGAAGCTCCACTCCATTAAGTGTGAGCGGGGCAATCATCAGGAGCGCGCTCACAAACTGACTGCTTGCGTCCGCCCGAATTTGAACCGTTCCACCGTCAAGTCCGGATGCAAGCAAGCGAATGGGGAGGCATCCTGGATTGACCTCGAACTCAAACCTTGCGCCCAGCCGCGTAAGGCAGTCCAGGAGATCCCCAATAGGTCGCTGTCGCATTCGAGCAATGCCGTCAAGCCGGAATTCGCCTCGGCCGAGCGAGAGATATGCCGTGAGAAATCTGGCAGCAGTTCCTGCGTTGCCGATGAATAGATCTGCCTGGCATGCAGGAACACGGCCTGCGGAGCCGACCACCTCGTAGGTGCTCTCGGCCTCGTCAGCGCGAACAGGCACGCCGATTTGTCGCAGAGCTGCAGACATATAGCGGGTGTCGTCAGAGAAGAGCGCTCCGCGAATAGTACTTTTGCCCGTCGAGAGCGCGGCCAGAAGCAGTGCCCGGTTTGTAATACTCTTGGACCCCGGGAGGGTCACGCGAGCCTGGATTGGCCCGGCGATTGGTTCTATCGGTCGAATCATCCTATGACGTCCTCTCGTGCCGCCCGGAATCTCGCTTCAATTCGCTCCCCGTCGGACGCTTCAATCTCGCCGCGCAGTTCAGCCAGCCAGACCTGGGCGGCATCAATTGCGCCAAGAGCGTCGGTTCGATTCGCGACCAGAATCTCTCGCCACATTCCCGGACTGCTTCGGGCTACTCGAGTTCCGTCTCGGAAACTTCCACCTGCAATGCCACGGTGACCTTCTGGAGCGATTGCCGCAGCCGTGGAGGCGAGGCAGAATGCGAGCATGTGCGGCAAGTGGCTTACCGCCGCGACGAGCTTGTCATGGTCTGCAGGGCTCAGCGCTCGCGGCTTGGCCCCACACACAGACGCAAGCCAATTCGCAGCGGAACGGGCTGCGTGATAGGTCGTCGCCGTGGGAGTCAGCAGCCACGTGGCGTTAGCAAACAGGTCTGCGTTGGCCCCGCCGATGCCCGAGGATTCGTGGCCAGCCAGCGGATGACCACCGAGGAACCGCCCTCCCACAATCTGCTCCGCACCTTCCACAATCCCTGCCTTCGTGCTGCCCACGTCCGTGAAGAGGGCAGTAGGCGGCGCGCATGTCGCAGCGAGTCTCAGCAGCGAAAGGGTGTGGTTCAGTGGTGGAGCGAGAACGATAAGCTTCGCTTCTGCAACAGCGGTCTCCAAGTCATCCGGACACGCCTGAACCACTCCGGTCCTCAGCGCCTCGTGCCGAACTGATTCACTCGGATCCCAGCCTGTCACGACCACGTTTGGAGCCTGTTGCCGGATGCTCAGTCCCACCGACCCGCCGATGAGGCCGAGGCCCAAGACGGTGATGCGTTCGGGAAGCATGCTCCGGCTAGAGGCTTCGGCCGACAGCCGTGGCTACCGGCGCCAGCTCGGTCATCAGTTGGGTGAACGCCTCGAACCTGAGCGACTGAGCGCCGTCCTTCATCGCCTTCTCGGGGGAAGGGTGAACCTCGATCATGATGCCGTCCGCACCTGCGGCCACAGCGCCTCGGGCCACTGCACTCACGAGGCTGGCGCGGCCCGTACCGTGAGCAGGATCGGCAATGATGGGAAGGTGGCTAAGCTCCTTGACGGCCGGGATGGCGTTGATGTCGAAGGTGTTGCGCGTGTAGGTCTCGAAGCTGCGAATGCCGCGCTCGCAGAGCATAATCTGGTAGTTGCCGCTTGATGCGATGTATTCGGCAGCTTGGAGCCACTCCTCGATGGTGCTGGCCCAACCGCGCTTGAGCATCACCGGTACTCGGCTGGCGCCTATCTCGCGGAGCAGCGAGAAATTCGCCATGTTGCGGGTGCCGACCTGCAGAATGTCTGTGTAGCGGCACACCATCTCCACGTCGCGCGTGTCCATCACCTCGGTAATGATAGGCATACCCGTGCGGTCTCGCGCTTCGGCAAGGAGCCTCAGCCCCTCCTCGCCCATACCGTGGAAACTGTAGGGAGACGTAGAGGGCTTGAAAGCCCCTCCACGAAGGATGTTTGCGCCGGCAGCCTTAACTTGGTCCGCCGTGTCGAAAAGCATGCCGGGAGACTCAACCGTGCAGGGGCCCGCCATGACGCACAGCCTATTCCCGCCAATCTCGACTCCGCGAACGTTGAGCACGGTGCCTTCGGGCCGGGAAGCGCGCGCAACCATCTTG
>VFKD01000384.1 GCA_009885735.1 bacterium | reverse complement strand
CTAAGTAACTGGCGCCTGCAGCAAGCACACTGAGCCGGCGAGTTGCACTTGCCGTTCTCCGTGCCTCTGTGTCTCTAGCGCAGCGGGTGGTTCAAGGTCGTCCGCTCTACAGATGGGTGAACCACTCGCACACGCGCGGTGGAAGACGACAGTTACTTCCCCAGCAGACGTGCACAGCGGGTCAGTCGCTCTGTGCCTCCCCACGGTGCAGCCCTAGGGCCGATGAGTCTCTATCTCGTCGCATCCTTGGTTATTCGCGCCATCTCGTATGGCTGCCCGCCTCGTCGCTCGTCACTGGTGCACCAATTCCCCCGTATCCACACCTGTTTAGCCCCGCATTTCCACCTGAAATAGCTGAAGGATGTAACTTTGGCACACCCTCTGCACCTATCATCAATGTAGCACCAGACAACTCTTCGGTCCGAAGCGCTATGGCAAATGCGCCATGCAGAAGCGAAGGGAGGGTCACTATCAGAAATCTTGCGTTGTATTGACCGAGGGTGCCGGCCCTTCCGGCAAGTGATGGACCATTATCGACAACCGGGGCGCGAATGTCCCACTCTTGTTTCAACTAAGTATGGAGGAAGTAGAAATGTTTACAAAGATTGTTCGAACGAGTGTAGTTGCTGCAGCCGCGCTGGCGTGCTTCGGGAATATCCAGGCAAAGGCCGACGCGATTCCAGGACTGTTCAACACGGGCGTTGATACGTCCGGCACTGTGATGGCGCACGGCACCGTGGGTGACCCACACTATTCGCTAATGTCCGTTCCCGGCGGCACGTCGGACGTTCGGATCATCACCTCTGCTGGTGGCTGGCCGGTTGGCCCCTACTTCGGGGACAATACAACCTCTCGGTGGATTGGGCCAAACAACGACAGCGACCTGACCGGTCCTCAGGGCAACTACATCTATCGCACCCTGTTCGACCTGACGGGCTACGACGCGAGCTCTGCGAACATCATCGGCGGCTGGAGCACGGACAACGATGGCCTCGACATCCTGATCAATGGCATCAGCACGGGCCACTCTACTGCGTTCGACCAGTTCAGAACCGGCTTCGCACCGTTCGAGATTAGCAGCGGCTTCATTGCCGGCATGAACACGCTGGACTTCGTGGTGTACAACAAGTCGCTTCCGACAGCGCTTCGAGTGGAGATGGCGGGAACCGCCAATATTGCTCCAGGCGTTCCTGAGCCGGGAACGTGGGCGATGCTTGCGGGCAGCGGCCTCGCCGGAGCGATGCTGCTCATTCGCCGACGCCGAGCATAGTTCATTACGGCGAGCCGCCAAGCCCGCCAAGACGCAACCTGCTGCATCCGCGCCCTCCTCGGTTTGGACCTTCCAAGCCGCGGAGGGCGTCGGCACGTGCGACGACCAGGGGTATCGCCTCTCGATCGGCGATGTACTTGCTGGTGGAGCCGCCGACGTACAGCTCTCACGGCTATGGCTTAACTGGTATGATGGAACCATCCTCAGCCGGGGTATAGGGAGTTCCATAGTCGTGACCACTCTCGCGGACGTGTTTCTCGAACTGAACAATCTAGAGGCGGAGGGCATCGTTCAGCGATACGCAATTGGAGGAGCAATGGCGTTCCTCTTCTACACGGAGCCTGCGCGAACGTACGACCTAGACGTATTCGTCTTCTTGCCTCCACAACAGGGCCTCGTATTCTCTATGGAACCACTCTATTCGCAGTTGCAAGCGAGAGGCTACAGCTTTGATGCCGAACACGTCATGATGTACGATGTTCCGGTGCAGTTCCTGCCCGCCTACAATTCCCTGGTTACCGAAGCGGTTGAGCACGCTGAGTTTCAGGACTACAATGGGACGTCGGTTCGTGTTGTTGGTCCAGAGTATCTGGCTGCAATTGCGTTTCAGACTGGAGGCAGCCACAGATTGATTAGAGCGGAGGGTCTGATTGAGTCCGGCGCGGTTGAGTTACAGGCCCTCTACACAATACTCACCTCCCATGCGATCTCGCGGGCGACCGGAGGAGCGCAATAGTGCATGACGAAACAGACGCTACAATTCAGGCGGAAGCAGAGCGAATCTTCTCGGCAAAGAAGGATTGGCATCGCAGACAGGCGCAACTGCCCATTCAAGAGAAGGTGCGCATTCTGCTGCGAATGCAGAGGGACGACTATCCGATCCTTCTCGCGCGGGGCGTACTGAAGCCGTGGGAAAAACCGTGGAACATAGAGCCGTGAAGCAAAGCGCTGGGAGCGAGCCCGATGACAAGACTCACGGTGCTGGAGGTAAACAAACCAGGATGTGTACAGTAAGCCTACGAGTGCCGGACTCCCTTCATGCAAGGCTCAAGATACTTGCGGAGCGAGATGGCATCTCGATACACCAGTTCGTGACTTCGGCAGTTGCAGAGAAGCTCTCAGCCCTGACTACCCAGGAGTACCTGGCAGAGCGCGCAAAGCGGGGCAGCCGCGAGAAGCTGATGAGCATGCTTGCCAAGGTGCCGGATGTTCCGGCGGATCCGGGGGATGAGTTGTAGTCGAGACATAGTGCAGCACCTTCTACCTCGATGATGATCGATTTCTGCGGCGTGGCTACTGCCCCCCAGCGCACACCACCTCCCGCAAGCTCCGATGATAAAGGCGACCGCCCGCCACCGTCGGCGTGTTCAAGCTCCAGGTCTCGCCCAGTGGACCCAGGTCGTTCACCGCAATGAGCGCCCTCTCGTCCAGCACCTTTGCTTTCCCGTTCACCACATACGTCACTCCCAGCATAGTGGTGAAGTAGACCTTCCCGTCCGCGGCAATCGGGCTGCCGAAGAAAGCTGGAATCTGCCAGCCGTCCGTTCGGCTTCGGTCCTCGGGTGCAATCTCTCGGCCATTGTTGTCACGGGTTGAGGTCGTGAGCGCCTGGCCGTAGAGCCGCTCTTCCGGCTTGCCGGGCGCTCGCCTAACTCCCACCGGGACCTCCAAGTACTTCACCTTGCCGGTAGCCACATTCACCCGCCCAATGCAGTGCGACGGACCGCTCAATCCCGGTGGAGCATAGGCATTGCGGCGATGGCCGGTGGACGTTAGAAAGTAGTGGTAACCGTAGGCCATCAGGTTCGAATGCCAGTTTGGCATCACGTGGAGCACTTCACCTGCCTTCAGAGGGACCCGTGGCGAGAAGTCCTTCATGTCGCGGATGTTCACGTTAGCATGTAGAGTATGAGCACCCTTGGCAGGGTCCCACTGGCGATAGTCCACTCTCCTGATGAGCGATTGCGACTTCACCAGGGTGCCTGTGCTTGCGTCCAGCAACAGGTGCGACTCCTCGGGGGCGTAGCGAAACCATGTGGCAAACTTGCGGTCCCAAGTCATGGTATACAGAGCCATGAAGCTGACCCCGTCCACCGGCCCGCCCGGCAGATCCTGCGGCTCAAATCGCCAGATCGTTTTGCCCGCGCTGCCGGGTTCGAGCGAGGTCATGCTCAGTCCGATGGGCCGCTCCGGCACGTCGTGCGGACCGCCCCGGCCATGCAGGATCGCCCACTTCCCGTTCGGCATGCGGCCGGCCGTGGGAGTGCAGTAGTAGGTGGAAGCGTCGTCGGCTATCCAGTGAGTTTTGCCGGTGGCGGCCTCGATGCCGCGCAGAAAATGCCAAGATTTGCGGTTCACGCGGTAGCGGGGATCGTCTGGGCTGAGCGGCTCCATCGTGACGATGGTGCCGTTGAGGAGAATTGGCTCCATCTGTTTGTTGAACGGCTCTCCGGGCGCGAGGAATTTACGCCGCCAGACCTCCCGGCCCGAGAAATCCCAGCAGCCCATCTCCCCGCTCGCGTTGAAGAACCAAACGTGCTTGCCGTCCGTCACAGGTGTCCAGGAGGTCGAATCCGAATAGGCGTAGCAGATAGGACTAGGGTTCTCACCCAACAGCTTCACCGACCAGAGAATTCGCCCGTCCTTCGCATCGAGGCAGTGGCCCAGAATCGTCGCGCTATACTTTGGGCCACCCTCCTGGTATTCCTCGAAAGTGGTCAGAAAAAGCCGGTTCCCCCACTTCGCAATTCCGCCCTGGCCGCCGCTCGGCAGCTTGGTGCGCCAAATGACATTGCTCCCAGTCGCCACCGACCAGTGCGTGGGCGCCTTTCGGCCAATTGCTCGGAAATCTAGGTTCGGGCCGGCGCCCTGGGGCCAGTCCTCGGCGCGGGCAATTGATGCGCTCCCAGAAAGTCCGGCGGCAAGGCCGATGCACATTAGTAATCTTAGGACTCTCATGCGGTTGCCTCCACGCGATGCACCTGTTCCGCTCGTTTGAGAGCCTGCTCCACATCGGGGCAGATGTTTTCTGGCCCCACATGCCGCTCAAACTCAGCTCTTCCCATCGCCCTTGCCGGCTGGTGTCGTGCGCCGCACAGGATGAGCGCGCGGCCACACGCATGCAGGCGACCAGCAAGCCGAACCAGCGAAATGTTCGAGCAATGAACGCCGCAAGACGCGGGCATCCTAGAGGCAATGGCAAACGCCAATGCGAGGGGTAGCGCGACAAGGCCCACGGTGATTCCGGCCAGAAGGTCCGACAAGAACTTCTGCAGCGAGTACTCGCGGAGACAGAGAACTGATTTCGGCAGCCAGTCGGTCAATTCTCGGCTTCTTTGTCCGTGGAGCGGTGCTCACCATAGAGTTCACCGAGCGCGGCCATCGGGTCGCCGACGGGAATTCGCCCTTCTGCCACATCCTCTTTGTGCGCCCTGATGCGCCGGTTCAACCTGCGTACGGTCGTCAGCACGATCCCCACGAGCCAGGTGACCACCGAAGCGGCCACCACGAGCAAGATTGCAGCGAAGATACTCACGCTGCGGAACTCTCACCAAGCCGACGCGCCTTCACGATGATCGTCGCGGGAATGACGGAAAAGCGCTCGAACTCCTCGGGTCCGGCCCACGGGTCATCTTCGCTCACGGCCTCCGGCTCCACAAGGCGCTCAACTGTCAATCCGGCTGCTGCGACTGCCTCCACAATCTCGCCAACAGTGCGATGGTAAGAGACGAACCGGGGCGTATCTTCCACGCCGGGGAACTCCCAGGTCCACTCGCGAGGTCCGCTCGCAAAGTAGCTCTCGCCGAAGACCACCTGCCCCTCCCGAAGGCCGCAAACGTCGCACAGCGGATGGTCGAGCGAGAACACGAGCATGCCACCTGGCCGCAGCGCCCGAGAAATGCCCCGCATGAGACTCGGCAGATCAGCAATATACTGAAATGCATAGGCGGAGAAGACGAGGTCGAAACTACATGCCTCCGCGCCATCAAGGAATGCGCCCATCTCGGAGTTCAACCAGGCGACCTGAACCTCTTGCACTTCGCTGACGGTCCGCGCGAAGGCGAGCTGCTCCTCGGACTGATCCACCCCCACGCAGCGTGCGCCGCCCTTCGCGAACGCCACGCTGCACTGCCCGCCTCCGCAGCCCAGCTCCAAAACGTCCAATCCCGCCACGGGTCCGATGAGGCCAAGCTGCTCCTCGGTGGGGGCAAACACGCCGTAGTGAACGACATCTTGGCGCAGCGCTGTCTGCCGCTGATAGTGGGCCGCGATCCGGTTCCAACTGTCGCGAAGGTCGATGTTTGGGGGATCGGTCGAGTCTGTCATGCTCCTTGCTCGTCTGCTACAATCCGAGCGTCGGTGCGACCGCCTGCAGCGCCGCGAGGCAGTGGCCGATGCTCTCTTCCACGGTCATGCCAAGCTCCTCGGCGCCCACCAGAATATCTTCGCGAGAGACCGATCGCGCGAACGCCTTGTCCTTCAGCTTCTTTCGCACAGAAGCTGTCTCGACGTCGGCGAGCTGCCTGCTGGGCTTCACGTAGGCGCACGCCGTGAGGAAACCTGCCAACTCGTCGACGGCGAAAAGAGTTTTCGCAAGAGCCGTCTCACGCGGAATGCCTAGGTAAGGCGCATGGCCGGCGATGGCGGTGATCATCTCCTCGGGCCAGCCAAGAGAGGCGAGAATCGCCATTCCCTTCGCAGGGTGGTTCTCCGCGTCCGGCCATCGCTCATAGTCGAAGTCGTGCAGCAGGCCCGTACAGCCCCAAATCTCCTCGTCCTCCGCAAGCCGCCGAGCATGGTAGCGCATCGCGGCCTCCACCGCGAGCGAGTGCTTCAGAAGGCTCTCGCTCTTGGTGTACTCAGTCAGCAGCAGCCAGGCGTCCTCGCGATTGTGCGCCACAGAAGTCGCCTAATAGCCCATCGAGTGGTATCCGGCATCCACAAACAACACTTCGCCGGTAATGCCTCGCGAGAGCGGGCTCATCAGGAATGCACAGGCGTCGCCTACCTCGTCTGCATCTATAGGACGGCGCAGCGGAGACCTCTCGCCTGTGGTCTTGATCATATCGCTCAAGCCGGCAACGCCGCTTGCGGCCAAGGTCTTGATGGGTCCTGCGGAAACGGCGTTCACGCGAATGTTGTCGGGGCCAAGGTCGTAGGCGAGGTAGCGCATCGAAGACTCCAGCGCCGATTTCGCCACTCCCATCACGTTGTACCCGGGCACGACGCGATCACTGCCTAGGTAGGTGAGGGTGACGACGCTTCCACCGCCCGCCGCCTGCATGAGTGGCCGTGCAGCACGACTGAGGCCGACAAGAGTGTATGCCGCGGACTCCATGGCCACGCTGAATCCCGCATAGGAGGTCTTGACGAACTCTCCCTCCAGGTCCTCTCGCTTGGCAAATGCCATGGCGTGGAGCAGCGCATCCAGCTTGCCGTCGAACGCGCCGCTGACCTGCTCCATGAGCGACAGAAGCTGCTCCTCTTTGGTGGCATCGCACATAAACACGGGTGACTCTGCGGCGCCCGCCCCTTTCAGCAGCTTGACGATGTCGTCTCGCTCGCGCTCGCTATAAGCCGAGTACGCGACGGTCGCGCCCTCGCGCATGAGCGACAGAGCGCAGTGCCAGGCAATACTCCACTTATTGCGCACCCCGGTAACGAGCACGCACCTATCCTGCATGAAGCCCAAGAGATGCTCCTTCCTCTCACAATCTGCACTCCATGATTCTCCCCTTGGCCTCGCTTCTCCTCCGGTCAAGCGAGCGCGTGCCGCTTCGCATACAGAAGGGTTAGCGAATCCAGGGAGCCACGAGGGGAAGAGGTTCGCGCCCGAACCTCCTGTAGACCGAGAAGTCGGTATCGAGAGTGAGCACGGCGTGGCGTGAGCTCATCTCAGACATTCGAACGATGCAGGCGCCCGCGAGGGACATTGGAGTGTCGCGATATTTCAGCATGAGCGCGCGCACCATGGCGACATGATCTCCGAGATGGAAATCGACCCGCAGTATTTCTCGCTCGACCAGCGCTACCAGGGCATCAGAGGTTGCTTGCCGTCGACCGAGAAGGAAGAGGGCTTCGGTGAGGACCGATTCACACACCAGAAGCGGCGCGGCAAGAGTCTTCATCTGGTGAACCGCCCAATCGTGATGAAGGTCCCGCCGGTCAAAGTAGGCAACCAACGGCCCTGTGTCAGCGATTGCCCATCGAGTCACTGCCAAAATCCTCCATATACTTAGGGTTGGTCGACAGGTCCGTAACGCCAGAATCGACTATTCCGCAGTAGCTCAGCAACAACTCATGCAGGTTACGGGCTTGGCCGGGAACACTGTCAGCCTCAGCTGCAGTATCTGGAGTCTCCACAACGCGGCGCAGACCCTCTTCAACGAGGTCCTTGAACTTGCGGCCACGCAGCGCAGCGGTTGCCTTTGCTCGACGAAAGAGTTCGTCCGGAATCTCAACAGTAGTTTTCATAAACCCATCTTACCATATTCCCGTCCACTGGCTCTGGCGTTCGGGAATCGACCAGCCCGCATGGAGAACTGTAGCCGCTGCGTACCTGATTGTTAAGCGCAAGCCTGGGCCATTGGACCCATGCGCGGCGCCTGTTGGTGGAAAGACACTCATGCCCATCTCTGCGCCTCTGTGTCTCTAGCGAAACGGGTGGTTAAGGATTGCGGACCTCGACCTATGCGGTAAGATCGTGTCTGCAAGACGAACCGAAGGAGGACCTCCATCCATGTCATCAAGCTCAACTTCGCCCGCCCTGCCCACTGCCGCGGACGTCGAATTCTATCGCGAGCACGGCTATCTGAAGCTTGGGCCCATCTTCACCGAGGTCGAGCTGCACGCCCTTCGCGAGCATGTGGACGAGATGATTGCCGCGCTTCCGGAGGGCAGGCGCCCCGAGGAGATGGACGTTCCCCACTTCGACGACCCGTGGCTGTTTCGCTACCTGGCGCACCCGCGCGTGCTGGATGTGATTGAGCAGTTCATCGGACCCGACATCGTGCTCTGGTCCAGCCACCTCATCGCAAAGCCGAAGGGCAATGGCCGCGCGGTACCCTGGCACACGGACGGCGCGTATTGGGGAAGCCGCCTGACCCCAATGAACGTGATAACGCTCTGGCTCGCCGTGGACCGAAGCTGCGTGGAGAACGGCTGCATGAGGGTGATTCCCGGCTCGCACACCCGCGT
>VFKD01000434.1 GCA_009885735.1 bacterium | reverse complement strand
GGACTGCACCATTCACAACGCCTTTGGCGAAGCCTATCCGTTCGGCCTCTGCCCGTCCAACCCTCGGGTGAGGCGCTACGCGGTGGGGCTCGTTCGGTCCTTGGCTGAATATGAGGGCATCAAGTCTATCGAGCTCGAGTCGCTCGGGTTCATGGGCCTCGACCATTCGGGACACCATTCGAAAGCAGGCATCGAGCTGGATGCGGCTCACCGATTCTTGCTGTCGCTCTGCTTCTGCACGCACTGCCAAGAGCGGATGCAGGCCAACGGTGTGGATGCCGAGAAGGCAGCCTCGACCGTGCAAGAGGAGATGCGCGCGTACTTCGCGGGACGGTATTCGGGCAATCCCTCCGATCCGGCCGAGACCCTCGAAGAGGTTCTCGGCACAGACACCTGGGAGGGAATCGCGGCAGCAAGGGACGAGAGCGTCCTGACGCTCCTTGAGGAGCTCTACTGGCTCGTTCGGGACAGGCAGCGCCTCACTCTCTATGTGGGACCCACTCCGCTGACGACGGGCGCGGCGGCGGGAGTGACGCTCTCATTGGCCAGGCAGTGGTGCGACGCGCTGATGGTTCAGGCCTTCGCCCGAGACCCGGCCCAGGTTCACGAGCGCGTCTCCGAGATATGCGTGCGCCGCGGCGCCACCCCAGTGCTGGCGGGGGTCCAGGCGACCTGGCCGATGGTGCTGGACCGGGTAGAGCTCCGGGGCCAGGTGGAGGCCGCCGTGAGCGCCGGCGCCGAGGGAATTCACTTCTATCACTACGGACTGATGCCGCTCGGTCACCTCGAGTGGATATCGGACGCGCTGCGCGGGGTGGAATAGGCTGTATCAGTTCCCAATGCACGGTGCGACTGCGTCTCCCAGTCCGAACCGGATTCCGTTGGCGTCGAAGCTGTAGACAAAGCGCTTCGAGTTCGGGAAATCCACCACGGTTATGCGTTCCACAGCGGTCTATGTCAGCCCGCGAACCCAGGAGCGTTCAATCAGAGGTGACGTACAGTAATTAGCACGCTGGAAGTGTTTCAGTACGCTGGATACTTTCCGAATGAGCAGCCCAGAGGGTGCAATTCTACTGCAAGTCTCTCCATGTATAATACTCTAACCAGTCCTCCGGAGTGAGCCAACAGAGTATGGGCCAACCTGAACCCAATCAGAGGATCTCACTCTGTCGCATTGAACTGTTCGGTGGATTGCGTGTCAAGATCGGCGACACGCAAGTCCACGTTCCGAGGGAGCGCAAAGCGGCAGACCTGCTCGCGTACCTCGCCTACTATCCCCACATCAAGCATCCCCGCGAACGCCTCCAAGATATCCTCTGGCCGGAATCGATGAGCAACGAACAGCTCAACCTGGCGATCTCCAAGTTGGGGAAGTGCCTGGAACCGGATGGAAGCGTCCGCCACGGGATCTATCTCTACTCGGACCGCAGCGTGATCACGCTCCATGCGGACCGGGTAGCAACCGACGTTGCCGAATTTGAGGCCCAGCTGAAATCTGCTCAAGATACCGCCGAACCGGACCAACAGACTCGCTTTATGGAAGCGGCAATTGATCTGTATCAAGGCGAGCTGCTGCCTGAGTTCTACGATGAATGGACAGACCAAGAGCGGCGTCGGTGGGAAGAGGCCTACTCCCGAACGCTTCGCGCACTGGTCCGAAGGCACACCAAGGGTAAACGCTGCGAACAGGCGCTGGACTATGCCCGGCGGCTCGTGAACGTCGATCCGATGGATGAACAGATCCACCAGTACGTCCTGCTGCTGCAAGCTGCTACGGCCGGAACAAGAGCGGCTTTGCGCTATGCGGGCGATCTGAAACAGCAGTACAGCCGGGACGGATTAGCGCTCAGCTCGCAGACCCGGGACATAATCAAGCAGATAGAGCGCCAGGACGAGACCGTCTCCGGCGCCGAACCGGAACTGAACGAACTGACGCAATTGCTGGAGGCATCCCCCGCAAACCCGGCCGGCCTGGTTCGCTCGCGGCAGCTGGAGCCGACGGGCGGCGCGGTTCCGCTCGATTCGGAGTTTTACCTGGCCCGACCGACGGATGACGAGTTCCGTCAGGCAATTGCCCGCCGCGACAGCATTGTGCTGGTCAAAGGCCCGCGCCAGACCGGGAAGACATCGCTCTTGGCGCGTGGGCTGCACCATGCACGAACCCTTGACGCGCACATCGTCTACACCGATTTCAACCTCTTCAGCGAGTCTGTTTTCGAAAGCCACGGCGCCTTCATGGATGCCCTTGCTGACGCAGTACGCGATCAGCTCGATCTTCCCTCCAGCGCCAATGAGTACGCACCGCTGGCCGACCCCAACTCGCGATTGGAGCGGTTTCTTCGGCGCGATGTCTTGAAAGCACTCGACCATCCACTAGTCTGGGGAATGGACGGAGTGGACAGACTTTTTCGCCTTCCCTATGGTGAGAGCGTTTTCGCGCTGATGCGATCATGGCACGAGAGCAGATCCCTCCTCCCGGACGGGCCATGGCGCCAGCTGACTCTGGCAATCTCGATCTGCACAGAGCCCTATCTCTACATTCGGAACATGAATCAATCACCGTTCAACGTCGGGACGCGATTGGAGATCGATGACTTCACCATGCAGGAGGTCGCGACTCTTAATCGACAGTATGACTCTCCTCTCCGCTCCGATTCTGAACTGAAGGAGTTCCATGAACTGCTTGGAGGACATCCGTTTCTCTCCCATCAGGGCCTGCATGAGATGCGTCGGGCAGGAACCACGATGATGGAACTGTCGAAGCGTGCCGATGACACCGCCTGGATATTCGGAGCACACCTTCGCGCACTGTTCGGCCTGCTTGAACAGGACAAGGAGATGGCGGCAACTGTCGCTCAAGTGTTCGCCGGCAATCCTTGCCCGTCTCGCGACAGCTTTGATCGCCTGCGCAGCGCCGGAGTTCTGCGGGGCGCGTCCACCGAGGACGCCCGCCCACGCTGCACTCTGTATGCACGCTATCTGCAGCCTCGCTTCAAGGAGTGGGTCAATACCACAAGGCCATGAAATCAAGCTTATCCACCGCCCCATCGCCGGCTAGCTTCTATAAATTCGGAGGAGGGCTGAGCCCCGACGCGCCCTCCTACGTCGAGCGCCAGGCCGATGCGCAGCTCCATGAGGCGCTCAACCGTGGAGAGTTCTGCTATCTCCTCGATTCCCGCCAGATGGGCAAGACCTCTCTGCGCAACCGCATTGCCGGCAGACTGCGCGGCGAAGCCTGGCGGGTCGTTAATCTGGACCTCTCTGCAATCGGCACGAACCTGACCCCGGAACAGTGGTATCGCGGGCTCCTCTACCACGTCGGCGTCCAGAGCGACCTCGAAGACGAGCTCGATGACCACTGGGAGGCGCACAGAGGTCTGGGACCCGTGCAGCGCTGGATCACCGCCCTAACAGACGTCGTGCTGAAGCGTTCCCTCGGCAAGGTGGTCGTCTTCATCGATGAGATAGACGCTGTGCGAACGCTCCCCTTCAAGGCCGATGAGCTGTTCGCGGCCATACGAGAACTCTACAATCGCCGAGTGGACTATGCCGACCTGAACCGCTTGACGTTCTGCCTCATCGGGGTGGCCACGCCAACAGAGCTTATCCAGGACGTGCGTGTGACGCCGTTCAACATTGGGACGCGCATCGTCCTTGCCGACTTTGCGCTCGAAGATGCGCTCCCGCTGGCACGAGGGTTTTGCGCTACGCTATCGCCGGACGAACGACCGGCGCCTTCCTTTCAGAGGCTGCTGGAGAGAGCGATCTACTGGACCGGCGGACATCCCTACCTAACGCAACGGTTCTGCGCGATCCTGGCGGAGGATACGATCCAGCATCCAGAGCACGCGCTTCAAGATTCCGACGTGGACAAGCTCTGCAAGGAGCACTTCCTGTCGCAGCGGGCCAGGGAGAGTGACGGCAACTTCGCCTTTGTGCGTAACCGCCTGCTCAGCAGCGAGGAGGACCTGGCCGCCCTGCTGGACCTCTACCGCAAGTTGCTGGAAGGCGGCAGAGTCTCCGACGACGAGACGAACCCATTGACATCCATCCTGAAGCTCTCCGGAGTGGCTCGAGTGGAGAACGGGATTCTCCGGGTCCGAAACCGTATCTACGAGCAGGTCTTTGACCGTACGTGGGTCGAGACGCACATGCCGGACGCGGAGGTACGACGGCAGAAAGCAGCATATAGACGAGGTGCCTTGAGGGCGGCGATCGTCGCAGCTCTCCTGGTTGCCGCATTTGCCGTATTGGCTTATTCCAACTATCGGAGTGCGCGGCAGGCGCGAACCGCGGAAGCGAACGCCAACCGGATCAGTCGCCAAGCACGCGCAGAGGCTTACTTCGCGAACATTCAGCTCGCAGAGCGGGAGTATGTGGGCAGTAACTTCGGGCATGTCGCTGATTTGCTGGAAGCAACAAGGGGATTTGAGGACAAGGGAATCGAGTGGGACTATTGGCATCGGCTGATGAACCTTCAGGTTCTTACGCTTCGAG
>VFKD01000061.1 GCA_009885735.1 bacterium | reverse complement strand
GCGTCCACTCCCTTCATCGTGATCTTGCACCACTCGTCCGCCTGTTCGTCGCTGAACAGATAGCGCGAAGAGTATTCCTGCCCTGTCTCTCCCTGATCCATCACATTATAGAGATGGGAATCCTCTCGATCGCGGTCCCGTTCATAGTATTCGGCCAGCCGAGACAGGCCTGGATAGACCTCGGCGGCTAAGTCTGAACTTCCGGAGATATTGAGCAGCTGCAGAAGTCCGGTCGCCAGGTCGCAATGGTAAAACCCTCGCGTATGCCTCCAGAGGTAGAGATGGCCCGGCAGATAGCCGTTGTTCTCTTGAGCCGCCAGAAGACCCTGGACAGTGCCCGCGGCCACTCGCGGGGAGTTCATCCAGGAGAGCTCTCGAACGTGCGCCTGTGCTGAGTAGGAGACATGTGATCTAAATCCACCCACACCCTCAAGCACGCAGGGATGGGCAAAGCGAGTGCCCATCTCCCCTGCCACCTGGTGGCCCCCAATGTCTACAGTACAAAGGCGCAAGCCATACCAGCGATACCAATAGGCACGCTCAATATATGGGTCGCTGCACTCAAAATAGGGGACACTCTCGAAGTAGGCGCTCCACGATTCCCGACTCATCTTGGCTACATTCTGCTGCAGATCGTTCTGGACATAGTGCATGGCGTCATCACGATCCAGGTTCACCGCAGCGCCAAACTGAACGATAGTCGTGCTGCCTAGGTCCGCCTCAACGGGATACTGGCAATACAGATGCACCATTCTCGGAGTCGTGGACTGATTGGACGTTGCAAGTGGAGGAGACTGGAGGCGCCCATCTCGCATGAGGTCCGGAATGAACGATGTTCGCCAGTTCGGCGATGCATCGGTCGGCTCTGCTGCACGAATTGCCCAAGCCTGCGGAGGTACATTCGCGCCTAGGGCAACCCAGATCGAATGGGGACCAGCGCACTTTGACGGAGCGCTTGACGAACGTTCACCCCAGCCGCGATTTTCGGCCGGGCGGTCTGAATAGGCGTCCTCGCCATAGCGAACCGTGTGTGCGAATGTCATCAGGTTGCCCGCTCGCTCGGCGGACACCGCGCCTGCATTGCCGGTCGCGCCGTGTGCGTCGAACTCGCCCTGGAGGCTCCAAAGAATGAGATTCAGCCGGCGATTTCGCTTGCCGTCGTTGTAGAGGGTTAGGCGGCTCGCCAGCACATCGTTTGGCGTCACGACTTTGTCTTCTCGAATCCTAAGTCCATCGTCTGACACGAAGGTCTGACTTAGCGCATCCGGGCTCCAGCGCCTTCCTTCACTGCGTAGATGCACCGGACGGTCGTGTTCGTCGAGAAGGATTACGGTGAATAGCTTGTCGAGCCGGACGTCAACAAAATGGGCTTCGTCCCAAAACCCGAGGGCGTGCAGGTGCTGTGGAAACGGCGGTGCGAATACGAGGCCTCGCCCTCCGCCAAGATACCATTTGTCGCTGCGCTCAAGGTACTCAAGCGGGTTCAGCCGGGTGGACATCAGATCTCCTCCACAGCAGGTGGAATTGGCGGACTATGGGCGTATAGACTGGATGGGATAGCAGTCGGTGCAGCTCACGGGACGATTGTTAGGTACACCAGAAGTTGATGCGGCCCGCACCATCGCATGCGCGAGCACGCCCACAAGGAGTACGCACAGAACGGCCATAACCCGAGCGTATGAGGAGCATAACGGCACTGTACTTCGGTCATGCATCCGGCTCTCCCGCAGGGCGAGATCGCGCATACATCCGCTCTGCCGACAGGTCCAGTCGAACGCAATGCGTGCCGGTCGAGCGGCTGACTACTTCCCACGCTTCACGAGCCTCACTCGTCTCGATGATGGTCGTCGGCGCTGCCGGTACTTTCAGTTCCACGCTCTTCCCCGCGCCCCACAAGATTGCCACATCGAAGTGGTTGGTCTCGCGATCCGCCTGTATCTCCCACTGGTTGGGGCCGCATCGGCGAACGTCTCCCATCCCGCCTACGTGCTGTGTCTCCACGCAAACGGGAGGCTCAATGAGACCATACGGACATTCGGTTTGTCCGGTTCTCACCGCCCACGCCGAGTCGCCCCATGAATAGTGCCAATACTCATCTCGACAGTTCGAGAATCCTGCTCCAAGCATAGCGTCCACGAGGACCATTCGGTTCGTTCTCGCCGTTTCACTGATGCGTGCGCTCCAGGTTGGCGCAGCCGTCCACCCTTCCAGCGGAGAGGTGACATCCATGATCTCGCCAGCCTCGTTAAGCAGCGTAACGTCCACCGCTCCTCCAGTGCAGTGGCCGGGGGGCGCAGGCTGATCATACGGGGCAAAGAACCGGTTGGTGGCGCGGCGCAGAGTGCTGAGAGGCCAGTTCGGATGATCCGCGCGCAGTTGTGCATGGTAGCGATCCCAGCCTGCACTCTGCATCCCGATCGTACGCATACCCGTTCCAATCTGAAGGTTCAATCCGGCTGGTAGGCTGCCCAGCGCGGCATTGAGAAGATCGGCCACATGGCGGCGGAGAAAAGGGCATGCTCGGTCGAGCACAATGGCGGTGGGACAGCGATCTCGGATATCGACCAACGGATCGTGGTTCTCATCGATCCGCACGCGGTTTAGGGCCGCCATCGGCTCGCGGGCTGTGCGCGGATCAGGGGTCCATGTCTTCATCGTCGCCTAGTTCATCCACGGAGCCCGAACAGTCTGTATAACGGCTAATCTCTTCGCCTCGGAAGACATGGGCCACAAAGTCCTCGCGCTCGAAGCGCGGCATATACGATGAGACGATATCGTCATCGATCTGCGCCATCAGCTCCTCTTCGTCCGTTACCTGTAGGTCCGCTTCGAAGATGATGGTGGCGTGAATAGTGTCTTGAGCGAAGTGAACGTCCACCTGACCCACGCGCCGGTCGCCATCCCAAATCAGGTAGATCTCCGACGAGGTCGTTCGCACTAGCCGCGTTAACTTCAACCGTCCATGCACATGCTGCTCCCTCTGCCGTTCTGTTGCTCCACATCACCCAGTCGCGAAGACCTTTATGCGGCTGCAGAGCCCCGCCGATTCGCCACCGGCGCGTCGGCAACCTCCATGGGACCCGTCGTCTCGGAGACCACGATGCGGGTCGAACCGGCTTTCAACGTGACTCCAGGATACGCCGCCTTGCGCAACACTATCTTAGCAGATTGGCACGTGTTTGCACCCACGAGGAGGTGCCGCTTTTCACTTCGCAGTTCTGTTAGGCGTTCCTCGAGCCTCTTGCGCTGCTCGTAGAGCTTGAGCACTACCTCGTTGCGAGCCGTTGCGCCTCCCGCCTGACGTGTGGGCTTGATGTACCGAAGCGAACTGGAGAGGCTCTCTAGCTGAATACGGCACTCCTGCAGCTCTGCTTCTATCTCAGTGTGTCTATATTCGCAGAGCGCGTCGACGATCACGACTGCCGTTGAGGGCGTCCCATCGCTGCTTCCGAGCGAATCCGCCTCGATGCCGGCCGTAGCGCTGCAGGAGCCGCCCTTTATGACTGCATCGGGGCCGCCGATGAGCTTGCCTCTTGCGTGTACATGACAGTGGAGAAGAGATCCGGTAATAAATACATTGCCTTCAGCGACAATTCGGCATCGCGCGGCCCGCGTAATGAGCACATCGCCATTTGCGCGCACTGTTACGCCACCGAGGTCGCCGCTTGCCGCTAGGAATCCATGTGCCCTAATACTGCCTCCTCGCCGCATGTCCGAGCGCAGCACGACGTTGCCGGGATAGTGGTGAGCGCCTTGTTCGAGCACCGTGTTAATCCAGGAGATGGCATGAACATGAACCGAGTCGCCAATAAGCTGGAGAAGGCCTCCCTTGGATGCGTAGAAGTGCAGGCCGTCCGCAGAGGTATAGACGCCGTCGCCCGCAGTAAGGGTGGAGGGGCGGCCTTCGACCTGATGGACAATCTGAAAATCCTTGTCCACCGTCTTTCCCGGCGTACCGGTCTGAGAAGGAATAATGTCTGCGATAGGAGCGTCCGCGCTCAGGATGAGGTTCTCGTCAAGCTCTAGATAGAGGGGCGCCCAGCCCTGCCTCGTTCGCCTTGCCGCGGCAAGCTGGGCTTCGGACACCAACCAGATCGTCTGCGCGTCTGTGCCGTCGCGTGGCAGCTGTCCTTGGGCCAGTATGACCGGTCCCACCGGCAAGTTAGTCTTGTCCACCTGGAGTGCGACCCGAGCAATCTCGTCGTCCCTGAACCCATAGATCACGCCAAAACCACGAAGGCGTTCGACAATATCTTCTGGAGTACACAAACGGCCAGGTCGAGGCGGATGAACGACTCCGACGACCTGTGTTCGGTCGGCGCTAAATGTGAGATCGACCTTGCCATCGCCATAAGTACCCGCCATCGAAATTCCTCGCTCCACAAGAGGCGCAGCAGCCTGACTGCATAGTATGATGTCGGCTAATGCGCGTGTTGTGAAGAGGGGATGGGCGCTAGGCAAGCACGTATTTGAAGACCGCCTCTGCGAAGCCATCCTCGGCATTTGTGCTGGTAGAGACGCCGGCGGCCTCCTTCGCCGCCGGAGTGCCATTGCCCATCACAACGCCGAGGCCGGCCCATGCCAGCATCTCTGCATCGTTGTCCGCATCTCCGAACGCGACGGTTTCCGTCCGAGTGATCTGCAGCAAAGAGCACACGCTATCGAGGGCAGCCGCTTTCGAAACTCCTAGCTGCATGAATTCGAGGTACTCGGGGTTGGTTCTGGCAACCGCCACTTCACTGCCCAGCCGCTCGCGCCAATAGGTCTGCAGTTTAGTGATACTGTTGGGCTTGTCGATGAGAATGAGTTTTGTGGGCGAGAGGCCTCGGAGCTGCGATAAGCTCTCTGCCAGCGTGTAGGCCGAGCCGGTCTGGCGGAGGTAGACCTGCGCCCATTCGCCCAGATTGGCGAGCATCAGCCGGTGATCTACATAG
>VFKD01000661.1 GCA_009885735.1 bacterium | reverse complement strand
TCAGGGTTGTCATGCGGTTGAGCGAATCATACTGCATGGTCGTTATGCCGCCGTCGCTTGCCACAATACTCGCGACATTGCCGAAGCTGTCCCAGTTCATCGTGGTAACCAGGCCTCGCGGGTCCGTCACCTTCGTCATCTGCCCTGCTGCATCAAAGGCCATGGACGTCACTCTTCCGAGCGGATCTGTGCTCCGGATGCGCAGGCGGGTCGAGCCCGAGCCGTCATACCCAAAGGTCCAAACCTTGGATTCCGCATCCGTAAGGGTCGTCAGGTTGCCGAATGAATCGTACTGCATCGTGCTCACATTGCCCAGGGCATCCACCGCCGCCGCACGAGCCTCCTCCTCCTCCTCCTCCGCCGATGTTCGCCTGACCGGCCTGCAGGGTATGGAGGCCGCCACCACCAAACGGCAATCCGCCGGGGTCAGCAACGCATACGCCTTCAGGATCATACGACATTGTCGCTGCGGCCATTTTCAGTTCTCCCTTGCTCGAAGTGCTCTTGCCGCGTCCTTTCGCAGCATGGGGAGATTCTAGTCCACTGATTGTGGAGTGCGCATCACCGTGTTTGGGGGCATTTTCGAAACCAGAGGGCGGATCAAGAGGCAGCGAAACCCATCGACGCTGAATCGCAAGGACCAGAAGTCCGGTGCGCGTGCGCGGTCCGGCGAGTTCGAAGCTGCGCTTGAAACTCGAGTTAATCGTACCCGGCGCTCTCCCAAGCCGTTGGGAGAGCCCCTTGTCGGAAGTGTCCCACGTCTCGGCGGCGACCTGGAGCATTCTTAACAGCGCGGGAGTGCGCGGGCAGTCATCTGAACGAGCCATGCTGGGTCTCCGTCAGATTCGGGGACACCGACTATGCCGACTGAAGCCGATACTGTGTGTGCATCGCAAGTTGGCCTCAGACGCTATTCTACAGATGCGAATACTGGAAGTCAATAGGCTGACTCACGATCCTTGGTGCCCTTGACCCCGGGCCCTCTGCCCCGTAAAATGGGGCCATGCCATCACAAGATTCCCGCGCGCAGAACCCGACCCTCTTCGACGATGAGCCCGATGCAGCTCGGCGACCAGGCGCGGATGCACCACTTGCCGCACGGATGCGCCCCACCCATCTCGACGAGTTCGTGGGCCAGGAGGCCCTCGTGGGGCCTGGCTCGGCTCTGCGGCAATCTATCGAGGCCGATAGGCTTGCTTCCGCTATTTTCTGGGGACCGCCGGGCTGCGGAAAGTCCACCCTTGCCTCCGTCATCGCGAAGCAGACCAGGGCGGCGTTCGAGAACTACAGCGCGGTGACCAGCGGCGTGGCGGACGTGCGCAAGGTGATCGACCGCGCTCGCGAGCGCCGCTCGGCGCTTGGACAGCGCACCATCCTCTTTGTTGACGAGATCCACCGCTGGAACAAGGGCCAGCAGGATGCGCTGCTGCCGCACGTGGAGGACGGGACGGTGGTGCTGATAGGGGCCACCACCGAGAATCCCTACTTCGAGGTGAACGCCCCGCTCATCTCCCGGGCAAGAATCTACCGGTTCGAGCGCCTCTCGGACGAGGCGATTGGTCGACTTGTAGACCGTGCCCTCGCGGACAGGGAGCGCGGGTTTGGCCGCTCGGAGGTTCAGCTCGAACCAAACGCGCGAGACCACCTCATTGCCTTCGCGGGCGGAGACGCGAGAAATGCGCTGAACGGACTCGAAGCAGCGGTGCGCACAGCTATCAGCCGAGACGCCGAGGCAGCATCGGTGAGCCTTGCGGATGCCGAGGAGGCTGCCCAGCAGAGGGCGCTGGCCTACGACAAGCAGAGCGACGAGCACTACGACACCATCTCGGCCTTCATCAAGTCGATTCGCGGCTCGGACCCGGACGCCGCTCTCTACTGGCTCGCCAAGATGCTGGAGGCCGGCGAGGACGTGAAGTTCGTTGCTCGCCGGCTTGTGATCTCCGCTTCCGAGGACATCGGGAATGCCGAGCCGATGGGCCTCGTTCTTGCCAACTCCGCCGCGCAAGCGGTCATGTTCGTGGGCCTGCCGGAAGCTCAGCTCATACTGTCGCAGGCCACTACGTACCTGGCCACCTGCCCAAAGAGCAACGCTGCCACTCTTGCCATTTCGAGAGCGAGAGAGGACATTCGGACAAACGGCGCGGCCCCGGTGCCGCTGCACTTGCGCTCCGCGGCCTATGCCGCCGCCAAGAAGATGGGCCATGGCGAGGGCTACCGCTACCCGCACGATGCTCCGGACGGCCATGTGAATCAGGAGTACGCGCCTTCAAGCGCACGTTCGGGGCCGTATTATGAGCCGACCGACCGCGGCGCCGAGGCCGAGATACGAGCGCGGATGGAGAAGTGGCGCGCGAAGGCTGCTAGCGACCCGGAGAAGGAGGAGTAGTCACCGGCTCGTCTATCGGCTGCTCCATCGGCGGCGGCTCGACCACCTTGATGGTGACCGACCTCGTTTCGGCATTGCCCTTGCTGTCCTGCGCGCGCAGAGTGTAGGTGGTGGTCTGCATAGGCTGCACGGAGGCTGTTCCGGCTGGCTTCACGGAGCCGGGTCCGTTGTCTATGTCCACCGTCTCGGCATTCGCCACCGTCCAAGAGAGCACGGCGGATTCCCCTGTGACGATCTGCTCGGGCTTCGCTCGGAAGCCCTTTATCTGCGCCAGGGATACGAGTGGGCCTACCACCTCCACCTTCACCGTCTTCGACACGCTGTCCAGGCCCTTGCCTTGAACTGTCAGCTCGTAGGTGGTGGACTGATCCGGCTTCACTTCGTGGCTTGTGTAGAGCGCAGGGTCCAGCGCCTTGCCGAGAGGATTCAGCACCATCTGGCTGACACCCTGCACCTTCCAAGTGAGGGTGACGGAGTCTCCCTGGTGAATGCGCGTTGAGCTTACGCCGAACTGCAGAATCTTGGCCCGAGCAGGTGACGGCTGTGCTGTCACGACGACCACGATCTCCTTGGTGACCTCGGAGCCGCCGCCTCGTGCGATGAGCTTGTACGTGGTGGTCTCGGCGGGAGTGACCACCGCCGAATCGACCCCGCTGTTGAGCCGAACGTTACCAGGGGAGATATAGGAGGACGCAGAGAAGTTTGCGACGTCCCACGAAAGGGTCACCTGCTCGCCCGCGGTGATCTGCATCGGCGTGGCGGTAAACGAGCGCACTTCCACAGGCTTCGGCTGCAGCCAATAGGCCAGCCCTCCCGCCAGCGTGAGCACCATCGCAACTATTAGCGTCACCGTGGAGAGAAGCGCCCTGCGCTCAACCTGACCTTGGCTCGCGGCGGAGACATAAGCATCGCTGATGGAGCGCGTGGTGACTGCGAAACCAAAGAGACGCGTGGACCCCAGGATGGGGCGGGTAACCGGCTCCACCACGAGTGGAACCGAGCTGGTGTGGCCGGGAGCCACCGTTACGCGATCGGTCTCGAACTCATAGGCGCAGGCGTCCTCGGGATCTCGCGCGAAGAGGTCGAGCGTCTCGGGCTTGTTGCCGAGGTTCGTGACGCTCACATCGAAGAGATTCGATCGATTGAAGAACGACGAGACGGCGCGTTTCGGGCTCATGTCTATCTGAAGCGAACTGTAGGGCTTCACCACGAGAGAAGCCTGGGCCACTCCGGTGTCGCCCGTCTCCATCCCTGTTGCCCGCACCACGAAGGGATAGGTTCCCGCATGAGCCTCGCTGCTGCGCGAGACCTTGAACAGAACCCGCGTAGCGCCCTTGCCTCCAGGCTCGACGGCCACCGTGGAGACAGGGATAGCGTACCACTCCATGTCGATTCCCTCGATCTCGAGGGCCACCTGGTCGGCGGAATCGATTGCGCCCGATAGCGTTACTTCGAGCTGCGCCGTGCCTCCCGGTTCAATGGGGACTTCCGACGCCGAGAGATCGACTCGGATCAAGCTGGGCTCCTTAGGGCAAGGGGGATTGTGCCGGATTATAGGCCGGTGAGGGGCGGATTGTCAATTGCAGATGAGGGTGGAAGGGACAAAAGTGATGAAAGGGACAACAGGGACGACAGAGACTCAAGGGACATCATTGGCAGCAATCAGCTTGAGTCCCTCATGTCGCTTAAGTCCCTGCAGTCCCTGTTCTCCCGCCAGCCAGCCTACTTTGAATAAGTAATCCGCCAGATCTTGTTGCCGCCGTCATCCGCCACGAGCAGCGAGCCGTCCTTCGCCACTGCAAGGCCGGCTGGCCGTCCCCAAACGCGCTTGTCGAGCGGATCTGTGGAGAAGCCGCCCATGAACTCCTCATACCCGCCTTCTGCCTTGCCAGCCTTGAATGGCACTCGAACCACACTATAGCCCGTTCTTCGTGAGCGGTTCCACGAGCCGTGAAACGCCACGAATGCGTCTCCGGTGTACTCCTTCGGGAACATCTTGCCCTGGTAGAACACCAGTCCAAGAGAGGCGGAGTGACTCTCAAACAGCACATCTGGAACGATTACCTTTGCGGCAAGCTCGGGCTTCTGGGGCATTCGCGGATCGTGGTTCGCGCCGATATAGTAGTAGGGCCAGCCATAGAAGCCGCCGTCCTTCACCGACGTGAGGTAGTCCGGCACGAGGTCATCGCCCAGTTCGTCGCGCTCGTTGCACGTGGTCCAGAGCATGCCGGAAGTCGGGTTGAACGCCTTGCCCACCGCGTTTCGGATGCCCGAGGCGAAGATGCGCATTCCTGTTCCGTCCGGGTTGAACTCCAGCACGGCCGCTCGCCGCGGCTCCTCCTCGCCCACGTTGGTTTCCGAGCCCACGGAGAGGTACATCTTTGTTCCCTTGGGGTTGAAGACGAGGTCGCGGCTCCAGTGCTGATTGTAGCCCTTGCCTGGGATGTTCCAGACGACCATTTCCGCTGCGCCCTCGAACTTCGTCTGGCCGCGCTCGTAGCGGTACCGCACGACCGAGTCTGTGTTCGCAACGTAGAGGTAGTTCTTCCAGAAGGCGATGCCGAACGGCAGATTGAGGTTGGACACAAAGATCTCATTCAAGTCGGCCTTGCCGTCGCCATTCGTGTCGCGCAGCACGCGCACCCGATTCGGGCCGGATTCCACCAGAAATACGTCGCCGTTCGGAGCAATGGCCATCCAGCGCGGGTTCGAGAGGCCCTCGGCGAACACTTCGGCCTTGAACCCAGGCGGCAGTTTCACAGCCGCGCCGGTGGGGGCAGGGACCACCCTGGCCTCGTTGTGCGAGGACTTCGTGGCGTAGGGCTTGGGCAAGTCCGATGCGCGGATGACGATGCGCTGCGGGGTTTGCGGCAGCAGCATGGTAAGTAGAATGGTTGCGATCACGGCGGTCTGTGCTCCTGTAGGGAGAATTGCACGGCTCTTGAGACTATACCTTAAGGTGAACGCGGGTTGCGTGACCTTCGGAGCGCGCCCGTCCCGGGCGCTCGAAGCTGGGCCACGCAAGTGTAAGGGCCGAGCGCATTTGACACGAACGGGGCGGGCGGGACGCCCGCGCTCCGTGTGACCTACGTGGCATGCGCGTCTCGCGCATGGACTTTCATGGGCGGGATGCCGGTGCCACGGTGGAGCTCACAGTCGAGACGCCCGCGCGCTGAGACGTAAGCACTTGCGCACAACGTGATTGCGCCCTATAATTAGGATGGCGTAACCGTAACCGGAATGCCCAAGCAGTGGTTGCACTGAGGAATGTAAAGGCGATGTCGCTAAAGGAACTAGCGGAATGAGAACATCCTTCAATCTGTTCAAGGCCGGAGGCCGTGTCGCCTTTCTTGCTGCCACTGCGAGCATTGCGCTTGTGGGCTTCGCGCATGCTCAGCGCAAGCCCAAGCGGCCTGCCGCGCCAGTTGTACCCGCACGCGGCGTGCTCTCGCTAAGCCCCGCGTCGAGCACCCTTGATGGTTCCTACTCGTACCAAACCGTGTGCGCAGTCCTCACTGCCCCGGACGGCAGCCAAGTGGATGTGACATCCAAGGCGATTCTCAAGAGTTCCAATCCCGCTGTGCTTCGTGTGGCTGCAGGCCAGGTACAACCCGTCAGCGATGGTCAAGCGGAGGTTATCGCGTCCTTGAACGGGCAGTCCGCGCGCGCCAAGCTAACGGTGCGCAACACCCGAACGGACGCCTCTCTCAGCTTCGCGAACGAGATCACCCCCATCCTAATCAAGTCCGGCTGCAGCGGCGCGGCGTGCCACGGAGCGGCGAATGGGAGGGGCGGATTCAAGCTCTCCTTCTTTGGGTATGAGCCGGACAAGGACCGAGACGCCATCTGGACGGTAGACAAAGGGCGGCGCGTCAACGCAAAGGACCCCGCGAACAGCACTCTTCTGCTGAAGCCACTGGGAGTGGTTCCGCACACTGGGGGCAAGAGATTTGCGATGGGATCTGCCGAGTACCGCACGCTCGTAGCGTGGCTCAAGGCCGGCGGGCCGCTTGGGGCGAAGGGCAGTTCTGCCGCTGCGTCCGGGGCTCGGTTGGCCTCTGCAGTGACCCCGACGACGGCAGGTCCTGCCGTTATCGAGAGCATTAGCGTGTGGCCCACGGAGCGGACTACGCGGACGCCAGGATCTCAGCATCAGCTTATCGTGACAGCACACTACTCAAACGGCGACGCTCGCGATGTCACTCCCATCGCTCGCTACTTTTCGGACGACGAGGGCATTGTTTCCACTACGTCCACCGGCAGCCTCACTGCAAAGCGCTATGGCGAAGCGAACATCATGGTTCGGTTCAACGGCATGGCGAGCGTATCGAGGTTCTATTCGCTCATTCGGCCGGATTCGGGCAGAAGCAAGATGCCGTCGGACAACAATTTCATCGATACGCATGTCTTCGCCAAGCTGAAGAAAATGGGGATAGCGCCATCAGGGATCAGTTCGGACGGCGCGTTTATCCGAAGAGTGTCGCTGGACATTGCGGGCGTTCTTCCGGCACCCGTTGCCGTACGAAACTTCGTGGCATCGACGGACCCCGACAAGCGGGTGAAGCTGATAAACGACCTCCTTGAGCGGCCAGAATACCAGGACGTGATGACCATCCAGTGGAGCGAACTGCTGCGCATCAATCGCACGTTTCTCCAGGAAGAGGGCGTGAGGCAATACACCGCCTTCGTGCGCGAGAGCTTCGCAGACAACAAGCCGTTCAACAGGTTCGCCCACGAGGTCATATCGAGCGCCTCTCATCCGCGCGACGCGGTGGAGAAGAGCCGAGATGCGCAGAGCCGAGTCGCGCAGGCCGTCTACAAGGAGAGCAGCGGTTACCACAGCGGTCCGGTGAACTACTACCGTGTGACGGCGGACCCCACCGAACTGACGACGTCCACTAGCCAGATATTCCTGGGAGTTCGGCTCGACTGCAGCCGATGTCACAATCACCCGTTCGACCGCTGGTCGATGAATGACTTTTATGGCTTCGCCGCCTACTTCGCGGGAACTGGATATGCGCCCGGAAAGCAGAAGGACGAGGTGGCGATATTCACCGATCGAAACGGCGCAATTGCGAACCCGAGAACCGGGCAGACTGCGCTGCCCAAGCCGCTCACCGAGAAAGTAGGCGCGGCGGATCCAGACGGAAGACGGCACCGACTGCTCGCCGACTGGATTACGTCCAAGGAGAATCCGTTCTTTGCTCGCTCAGTGGTTAACCGATTCTGGAAGCACTTCTTTGGCCGCGGCATCGTGCATCCGGTGGACGACTTCCGGGCCACGAACCCACCCATCAACGAACCTCTGCTGGATGCGCTGGCGAAGGACTTTGTGGACCACAACTTCGACGTGAAACACCTCATTCGCACTATCTGCGGTTCGAGGGTGTACCAGCTTAGCGACGAAATGAACTCCAGCAACGAGACCGACACCAAGAACTTTTCAAGGTTCTACAGCAAGCGGCTTGGTCCCGAAGTGCTGTTTGATGCATTCATCTCGGCCACAGGAGTGCCGGAGACGTTTGGCGGCGCTGTTGCTCGACGGGCCACGAACCTGCCGGATAACAATGTGCCGTCCTATTTCCTAGACGTGTTTGGGCGCAGCCGGCGCCTGCAGGTGCAGGAGAACAGCGAGCAGACCAGCATGTCGCAGGCACTCCAGCTCATGAACGGCGGCGCTATCAATGACCGGCTCAGCGACCCGCGCGGGCGAGTGTCCGGCATTCTCAAGTCGCAGATGACCCCGCCGCAAGCGCTTGAGGAGGTGTTCCTCTCCACGCTCAGCCGGCTTCCCACCGCGAAGGAGAAAGCGGCCGCGCTGCGCTATATTGAGGAGTCGCCTACACCCAAGGAGGGGTACGAGGACCTTATGTGGGCTATTCTGAACTCGCGGGAGTTCATCTTTAATCACTAACCTGCATTAGTCGCATGGCTTGGGATAGCAGCACAGACACTCAAGCCGTCATTCCCGCATGCCCTTAGCGGGAACCCAGTGCAGACTGTCAAGCCGGATTGCTCGCATGATGTTAGAGGGAATTTCGCAGGAATGACGACGGAGCGAACGCACCTTGCATGAATAGATCGGCCTAAAACCAATGCTATCTGGGTAGGCAGGCAACGATGCACCCTTCGACTGCTCGTCGATGGGGCTGACGAGCGCTCAGGGCGAGCGGATTTGGGCTAACAGAACCGTGTTGGGACTTGAGATACACCCGTGGCGTTGACGGTACCTGACGAGGCAGATTCGGAGTTTGTGGAGCGTGTGCGTGCGGCTAGAGCCGTCGAGAGGAGAACCTGATGGACCAAGAATTTGCAAAAATCGGCAGTTTCCTAGACCAGACGTGCGACGGCGTGACCCGGCGTGACCTGCTGAAGGTCGGCTCGGTCGGCTTCCTAGGACTGGGACTCACGGAGTTCCTGGCTCTGAAGGCTGCGGCTCAGGCGCCGGACAAGCCCAAGAGCAAGGGCGCTTCTCGCGACGTCTCTGTGATTCTCCTCTGGATGGGTGGCGGGCCCAGCCATGTAGATACCTTCGATCCAAAGCCGGAGGCACCTATGGAGATTCGCGGCTCGTTCGGCGCAATCAAGACCAAAGCCCCTGGCATGCGTATCTGCGAGCATCTCCCGAAGCTGGCTGCAGAGGCGGACAAGTTCAGCATTCTGCGGTCTGTTTCGCATGGTGACGGCGCGCACGAGCGAGCCCAGCACTACATGAACACGGGCTATCTGCCGATCCCAACTCTCGAGTTTCCCTCCTACGGAGCCGTATTGGCAAAGGAGAGAGGTATTCAGAATAACCTGCCGCCCTATGTAACGCTGCTAGGTGGCGGCGACGGTATGAGTTCGGGCTTCCTGGGAGGCTCGTTCAATCCGTTCAACGCTGGCAACCCGAACGATGGCAACTACAAGGTGCCGGACCTGGGGCTGCCCGCCGGGGTGACACGCGCGCGGCTGGACCGCCGCCGCGCTTTGCTCGGAACGCTCGACACTCTGGCGCGCAACAACGACGCGGTGAAGTCAATGGACACTTTCTTCAACCATGCCTACAAGCTGGTCACGTCCGCGGACAGCCAGAAGGCATTCGAGATTGGCCAGGAGCCGAACGCAATCCGGGACTTGTATGGCCGAAATCCGTTCGGCCAGGGCTGCCTGATGGCGCGCAGACTCGTGGCCTCCGGAGTTCGTTTCGTCACCGTCACGCAGGGTGGCTGGGACACGCACGAGAACAACTTCCAGTCGCTTCGCGGAAGTCTGCTGCCCACTATCGACCAGGGCATGTCCGCGTTGATTGCTGACTTGAACCAGCAGGGGATGCTGGACACCACGCTGGTGGTGTGGATGGGTGAGTTTGGCCGCACGCCCGAGATCAACAAGAACGCGAACCCCGGACGCGACCATTGGCCGAATGCGATGTCCGTGGTGATGGCAGGCGGAGGCACGCGCGGCGGCCAGGTTGTGGGCCAGACGGACGAGAAGGCGATGGGCCCGAAGGACCGCCCGATACATGTCGAGGACCTTGCTGCAACCATCTATCACGCGCTCGGCATCGACCCGGAGAAGGAGTATCTCACATCGAGTGGCCGGCCCGTTCGGTTGGCAAACGAGGGCAAAGTCATTCGGGAACTCTTCTAGAGCTGGCTCTGCGCGATGTGGTGACCTCGTAAGTAGGCTGGTTGCGGCGGCTGACTTTTGTCAACCAATCGCGCTAGGCTTGTGACTGTTGAACTATGCGAATCCGCTCGTCCTGAGCGCGGCTCAGCCGTACCGAGCCGCAGTCGAAGGACCGGTCCGCGGCAGAGTCGAAGGACCGTATCGAGCCGCGATCGACGGATCCGACCTTGATCGCATAACTGAACAGTACCAAGGCTGGGCTTCTCAGGTAACGATCTTCGCTGCAAATCGTCCAATAGTGTGAACGCATCTTCTTGACACCCACTAGGGCATTCGATATACTGGTAAAGATGCGGGAAACCGCGTCTATTGACGTGCGTTCTGTTTTGGTGCATCGCGGCGCGCGAGGCGGTGTTCCTCTCATAAGGGGGTCTTTCAACGTGACTTTTCACTTAGGCGCATGCCGCGCCGCAGTGGCATCCGCGGCAGCCTTGGCCGGAGCTTTTTCGCTTCTGGGTCAGGCCTCTCCGGCGCTCGCGGACGGCTCCGTCGTTCGCGGCAACGCGGGTCTCACCGGCGTGTATGAGGAGCGAATCTCGTCTCCCCTCTCCCTTGCCTGGAAGCATACGACCGAGGCAGACGGC
>VFKD01000603.1 GCA_009885735.1 bacterium | reverse complement strand
GAGCCTTGGGGTCGTTTGGGGGTGGGCATTGGGCTGTTCCTCCGCGCACTGAAGTACGCGGCTGTACTTGCGACGTCCGCCTTCGCGCAACATTGTTCAGTTAAGCAGTCATTGGCGCACCCTTCGACCCTTCGGCAAGCTCAGGGCAGGCCAAGTCGTCGATAAGGCTGACGAGCGCTCAGGGCGAGCGGATTTGGCTAAGTGAACAGTATTGCGCCTTCGCGGACTGCACCTTGAACCCGTGCGGGCCGGTTTTGGTGTGCCTTGCTGAATGCGTCGCTAGCGGGTTCAAATCCGCCGGGGGTACCTGTGGGACTAGTGTAGCACCCTCGTACCTGATGCATGCACGGCTTGGACGCTTGATGCCATTCATGGTGCAGCTCGCAGAATCGTCTGTATCGGACCGCCTCGGGGTGGCCCTCGTGATACTTCCGCCGGAGCAGCAGGAGCGCCGAGCCCTCTCGCTCCCCTCCATGCGGCGTGGTATCATCTCGCTATCTTTCCTCTGGAGGCCAAGATGGTTCCCGAGCACACCCGCACCTACCTCATGCACGGCCTTGGCGGCGTTCCCACCGTTCTCATCTACCTGCTGCAGTCCGCCCGCGAGGCCGATTGGGACCGCAGGCCGGACCCAAACCGCTTCACCCTGCGCGAGGTCGTCGCCCACCTTTCGGACTGGGAGAGCGTCTGGCACGAGCGCTTCACCGCGATGATTGCGCAAGACAATCCCTCCTTGCAGGGCTACGACGAGGGTCAATGGGCTATCGACCACGACTATGCCCACGCAGACATGCCCACTGAGCTGATGACCTTCTCGGTTGCGCGTGCTCGAAACGTGGAGCTTTTGCGAGGTCTCAAGCCGGAGCAGTGGGACCGACCTGCCCAGCACTCGGAGTGGAGCAGTATCACCATAGGATCCCTGGCCGCTCTCGTGCTCGGCCACGACGGTTACCACATGAAACAGGTGGTGGACTGGATTGCCGCGGGCGAACTGGCGTGAATCCACGCGAGCGGCAAGAGGCGTGGGAGCTCGAGTTCCTAGCGCCGTGGGCCGCGAAGGCGGTTGAATCCAAGGGACGCGCAGTACCCGAGGAGCTCGATCCGGTGCGCACGGCGTTTCAGCGCGACCGAGACCGCGTGCTCCACTGCAAGGCGTTTCGCCGCCTTAAGCACAAGACACAGGTCTTCCTGGACCCCGAGGAGGACCACTTTCGCACGCGCCTAACCCACACTCTGGAGGTCGCCCAGATCGCCCGAACAGTGGCGCGGGCGCTTCGCCTCAATGAGGACCTCACGGAGGCCATAGCTCTGGCTCACGACTTGGGTCACCCTCCCTTTGGCCACGCCGGCGAGGAGGCGCTCGACCTCGCCTTCGCCGAGTTCGTCCCAGGTGCCGGGTTCCGCCACTACGAGCAGAGCCTGCGCGTGGTAGAGGTGCTCGAGACCCACGCGGGTATGCCAGGCATGAACCTCACCTGGGAGGTGCTTGACGGTATCGCGCATCACAGCAAGGGCCGGGCAGATCTTGCGGACACCACGGCTCAGCGCGCCGGAACTCTTGAGGGCAAGGTGATGCGGATCGCGGACCGCGTGGCCTATACGAATCACGACTTCGACGACGCAGTACGCGCTGGAATCCTCACCGAGTCGGACCTCCCGAAGGAGTGCGCCGAGCGGCTGGGCAAGACTCACTCACAGCGCATAACATCCATGGTGGTCGATATTGTAGAGCACAGCGACGGCACGGACGACGTGGACATGTCCGCCGAGGTCTCCGCGCTGACGGACCGGCTGAAGGAGTTCCTGTTCGAGCGGGTCTACTACAGCCCCTACCGCGGGTCGGAAGAGCTAATCAAGGGTCAGCGCGTGGTGCGAGACCTCTTTCGGTACTACATGGAGCACCCAGGGAAGCTCTCCGGCCGCGCAGACCTGGCAAAGCTGCCGCAGGCGGAACGGGCTCAGGTGGTCTGCGATTTCGTGGCAGGTATGACGGATCGCTATGCCGTGATGAGATTCGAGCGGCACTTCCTGCCGCGAGGGATGGTGGGGCTGGACCCAGAATACTAAGTCAGGTCGCCCTCTCACGAGAGGCCGACGCAGCAAGCACCGTCCCACGGAAGCTGCGGACAGCAGGCGCGGCGCTGTCATGCTGAACGGAGCTTCCGCCGTTTGGAAGCGCAGTTGAAGCATCCGGGCGTATCAGAGTTGATGTTGGCGGACCCTTCGACTGCGCCACATTACTCCCTCTCCCAGCGAGGAACGAGCGGCAGGGAGAGGGTTGGGGTGAGGGAATCGGCTGTGGCTCCGCTCAGGGTGACATTGTGTCGCGCGGCGATACGGTCCTTCGACTCTGCCACGAAACGGCTGTGGCAGGCTCAGGATGAGCGGATCTGCTTCGCTCAGAGTGACGATGATGGGGCCGTTGTGACGGATAGAGAATCTGGAAGTATTCTCAAAACTTGACACAACTACAACCTCTCCTCCGAATCAAGAGATCGAGCCCGCCTGAAGGAGGATCCTGCTCAGCATCGAATTGAGTCCCGCTCACACAAGGAGGATCAGTCATGTGGCAGCGATTTACGGAGCGGTCGAGGCGCGTGGTTTTCTTTGCCCAGGAAGAGGCAGGCAGGCTCGGTGAGAACTACGTCAGCACAGAGCACTTGCTACTAGGGCTATGCAGAGAGAATGACAGCGTTGCCGCGCGTGTTCTAGACCAGATGGGCGTGAGCCTTAGCCGGATTCGCTCCGAGATCGAGCGACAGATTACGCGCGGCGACGGCAGGCTGGGCCAGGACATGCAGCTTACGCCTCGTGCGAAGCGCGTGATCGATCTGGCCTACGACGAGGCGCGGACGCTAAATAACAACTATATCGGCACAGAGCACATTCTCTTGGGGCTGGTCCGCGAAGGCGAAGGACTGGCGGGGCGAGTGCTCTCAAACCTTGGAGTCGACATCAAGCGTACGCGAACCGAAGTGGCGAAGATACAGGATAAAGGCGGTTCGCTGGGACACGATTCAGACACCATTGCTAAGCCCGACCTGCCTCCATCACCTAGTCGTCTTGACCTGGGTCCGCTGGACAACGTCATTGAGGTGCTTGCGCGGCGTCCGGACATTCGAAAAGCCATACGGGAGGACCTAGCGATGCTAAAAGGTCTTATCGAAATTGAGTTGGTGGTCATTTCAGGCACGGCCGAACTGAAGCCCGAGAATCGTGAGGCCGCGCTCGCTCTGATTGAGGAGATAGTGAAACTCAGTCGCGAGGAAGAGGGCTGCATTTCGTACACCTTCTATGCGGACCTTGCCGAACCGAACACAATTCAAGTCTTCGAGGAGTGGGAGACAGAGGCAGCGCTGAATGCCCACCTCGCCCAGCCTCACACACAGAACTTCCTCGCGAGCATCGGGCCTCTTCTGGCGGGTCCTCCGAACATCGTTCGCTACTTCGTGGCGCGAACCGCGCCGCTCTAGGATAGAGCGATGCCAAAGACAGCAGCACGCGACTTTCAGGAGATTATCTCGAACCCCGTTGACGCCTTCGCCGAGGGCATGCGTTATTTCCGAGGAGAGGGCCTGATGAACGACACTTTGCGGCAGCTTGCCAAGGACTTGGACGCCCACGGAATTGATTACTGCGTCATTGGAGCAGTGGCGCTTAACCAGCACGGATATCTGCGGTTCACCTCGGATATCGACCTGCTCATGACCAAGGAGGGGCTGGCGAAGTTCACGTCGGAGCTAATTGGGAGAGGATATCGGCCGGGATTTCCAGGGGCAACAAAGAAGTTCCGCGCGACCACGGAGAACGTGCAGATCGAGATTATTACCTCCGGTGAATATCCTGGTGATGGAAAGCCCAAACCGGTTGTTTTTCCCAATCCTGCAGAGGTCACGGTCGTCATCAACGGGATCAAGACGATCTCACTAGTTAAGCTGGTCGAGCTCAAGCTCGCCTCCGGCCTGAGTGGAACCGACAGACTGAAGGACTTGGCTGATGTCCAAGAACTCATAAAGGCCCTCAATCTCAATGCGTCCCTAGCAGGTCAGATCGATGAGTTTGTGCGTGAGGAATATCTCCGTCTGCATGCCGGAGTTATCGAGGCGGGGG
>VFKD01000570.1 GCA_009885735.1 bacterium | reverse complement strand
GCCGAAGCATCACCCATTGGGTTGAGGAAAACGCGATCTCGCTGAACGGCGGTCCCTACATTGCCGAAATCAACTTCGGCCGCGCAGGCGACCCCATCGCCATCCAAGAACTTTTAAACAGCGTGCAATAAACAGAACCTGTTATGGCACTTGCTGAAGATATCGCCGCATTGCGGGATCGCGTTCTAACAGACCTCAATGTTGCGCACGATTACTACACGGAAACCAAAATCGCGTTGGAAATCGTGCGTCGATTCATTGATTCCGACGAAACGATTTCCCTTCAGAATTTGGCGACTGGCACCGTGACAACGCATACGGACCTCACCGTCCGAGCGCGGGGATACGTGAAGGAGCAACTAGCCGAAGCGACTTTTCAGCAGTTCATCTCGATCTTTGAGAACTACTTTTTCGACCTATTGCGGCTGTGGCTGATGGCGTATCCGCAGAATCTGATCGGGAGAAAGGTGGACTTCAAGATGGTCTTGGACGCTCCTGACAAAGACTCGATCACATTGCTGGTGGTCGGCAAGGAACTTAACGAGGTTTTGTACGAGCGTCCCACGGGTTGGTTCGCCTACTTGGAGGACAGGGCCAAACTCGGCTGTCCGACAGCGGCAGAAATCGAGCGGATTGCAGAAGCCAAGGCCTCGCGCGACGCGTTGGTCCATAACCGCGGAGTCGCGAGCAAGAGCTATGAATTGAAGGCCGGGAAGCTGGCCCGCTATGTTGACGGGCAACGGATTGAAATTCCCGAGCCTTACCACCGCGAGACCTGGGAGCTCATTCGAAAAGTGATTGCCGATATCTCGAACGGGGCGATCGCGAAGGTTTCGTGAGGATGACCTTTTTCCCAGAAAAACTCTGAACTACGGACCAGACGTGTCCAGTGCCAAGCGTCTTACTACCGAGGGTGGTTCTTTGGCAATTCGGTAGAAGATGCGCAGGATTTGAGGTTCAACTCCCCAATCGAGGCGTTATCAATCCTGAAGATCATTTCAGGAAGTGTTATCGGTTGGGGAGGCTTTCAGGTCATTATCATCGACTGGTACCACCTGATTCAGCTATTATCAGCGTGGAATCAATTTGCCGGTAATCACGCTTCAGTCGCAATCGTAAATGATTTACTGGAAAGGAGTTAGGTGCATTAATGGGTAAACCTCCGGCGAAGCCGTTTGAGCGCGCAGCTGTTGCGCAGGGTCGGCCGATCGATCGCGCAGGGGAATTTTGCGGAGGTCGGTGAGCGGAAGGGGCTTTTCACGAGCTATTCAGTGCATCGCCGTTGGTTTCCAACGGGATCGGCGCACTCATCGATTCACGTTGGGCTGCGCTCAGATTCCACGGCAAGTACGGCTGGATGTCTAACGGCGCTTGGCCGCCCGTTGCCGCGCAGGCGTCCAAGTACCATCGCAGCCAAGTACGCGGGTTGATGTTCCATTTCGGCAAGGTCGCGAAGATCGAGAACAGCATCATCGCCAACCGTCCGCTCCACTCCGCATTCGATCCGTAGTAATTCTTGCGGCCCAGCGCGGCGCCTCGCAAGCTGCGTTCCGAGGCGTTGTTGTCCATCGGGATGCGCGGATCATCGACGAAACGCGTCAGGCCCGTCCAATGTTCTTGCAAGCTGACCAGCACTTTGCGGCATGGTTGACGCAGTTTCGAGTCGGACAATTGCTCCGCAGCCGTGGTCTTCATCTGCTCAATCGCCGCACGCAGTTCCGCGTCGGGCTTGGTGAACTCCGGCGTGTTCCAGTGCGCGAGACGTTCGCGATGGCAGCGATACGCTTGGCGAATCATCTGCAACCATTCCAGCGCCCACGGCTTCAATTCGGGGAAGCTCTTCGCCACCGCGATGAAGTCACGCCGCACATGAGCCCAGCAAAACGCCAGCAAGATCAGGCCTTCTTTCACCGGCGTCATCGCCTTGTACGACGACAACCGATCGACCATCAAGATCACGCTGAGGCCTGCGGTGAAGTGCCCCTGGGGAACATCGTGGCTGCGATACGGGTCCAAGACGAACACCGACGTATCGATGCCGTTGAACACCCACAACCACCAGCGATGCCCCTCTTTGCCTGCTTTTTCCACGAACACGAGCCAGCGCGTTTCGTCCGCCTGTTGATAAGGCGACAGGCGATTGCGTGCTTGCAGCGCCGTGTAGATCGGCGTGAACAGCGGTTCCAATCGTTCCAGCCCCGCGTTCACCGTGCTCGGGGCCAAGTCCAAACCCATCAGTTTCCACGAGGCCAACAGCCGTTCGATCGGTTGATGATTGAAATACTTGGCGAGCAAGATCTCGACCCACACCGACGTCCCCAGCAAACTTTTGGGAAGCAACTTCGGCGGCACTGGCGCCGTGATCGTCTGTTGACAGCCGGGACAATCACACGTCCGAAGATAACGCTTGCGGCGCAGCACCCGGCGATGCGCTTTCACGTCGATCTCGATCTGCTCGGAGTCTTCCGTCGCGGTCATTTCGGAACGCGGTTGGCCACACTGCGGGCAGACGCGTTCGTCCGACGGCAGTTCGATGATTTGCTCGCTGACGGGCAAATGCGGTTGCGCGCGTCGCTGGGGACTCTTCTTCGGCTGCGAGGGATCGCGCTTCGACTTTTCTTCTTCGAGGCCATCGAGATGATTGGAACGATCTCGGGAGGATTGCTTTTCGGATTTCTGGCCGAAGAGTTGTGCTAGGAGGCGACGGTTCTCACCGCGCAGGTGTTCGTTCTCTTGCTCTAAAACGGCAATGCGTTGGAGCGCATCGGCATGTCTGCTCTTCCAGTAACCGACTTGCTGCCGAAGTTCGAGGTTTTCCCGGCGCAGGGAAGCCACTTCGGCGCGAAGTTCGCAAACTTCCCGCCGGAGTTCCCGGATCAAATCAAGCCAGCCGCCCAGATCCGATGCTTGGCGCGGCTCTTCAAGGAGCAAGCCATCCATGACTCCGCCATTTGACTCAAATCCGAGCGATTCAGGAAAGCCCGTTTCCTCAAATAAACGGCTTCGCCGGAGGTTTACCGGCGACGGGTGGTTCAAATCGCGGTGAAATGTGTTATCGCTGGCTGGGCTGGGAGACGAGCGAGTCGGGAAAGTTGGTTGCCACAAAAGTTCACTTGCCACTTGGGGGACATTCCAGTATTGATACGCCCCCTGGCTCAGCCGGTGACGGGACGTTGATGCGCGCATGGAATTGGGCAAGCCTGGGGAAGGTTGCCAGCACTTGGGTGGTGGCTGAGTCATTTCTAGTATTGAGGCGATCAAACATGCCACACCTGCTGCGAATCGACCGGAAGTGGCGCTGCGGACTGGCGCTGCTGGCGATGCTGGCTTTCTCGGCTCCGTTATCGGCCCAGTATCCGCCGAATGGCCCGGCTGGTTTTCAGCCCGGCAATTACCAACCGGCGCCTCCGCCCGGATCTGCTCCGCCGCAGCAGCCATTGCCCAACATGGTTCCTCCGGCCGCCAATCCTAATTCAATCAATCTGGCACTCAATCCGCAGGGTCCACCTGAAGAGGTTGCGACGCCGCCTGTGGCGCAGCAGTTGGTGGTCGATGTGCAGATTTTGGGGATCGCCGATACTCAACACCATACCGTGCAGAAGTACCTGCATACCCGCAAGGATCGTGAGTTCGATCCTGAACTGGTGCAGAGCGATGTTCGCCGACTGGTGACTTCCGGCTTATTTCGCGACGTGCGGACTTATACCCGGCAGGTGCCGCGGGGCGTGATTGTC
>VFKD01000553.1 GCA_009885735.1 bacterium | reverse complement strand
TTCACGAGAGCGTATCGAGCGCCATGCTGCAGGAACCAATGGGCCATCTCCTTCCCGCTGCGAAACTGCCCGTACGGGATGTAAAGCGAGTGCGGGCTGTTGCCCCACATATAGAGCCTATCCAAGTAGAATGGCCTAGTCTCCTCGAAGAGCACTACAGTGGTATCTCGTGGCGTGTTCTGGTTCAGCCACACCTGGGACGCATACACAGTTACGGATCTGGTGATGTACTCGATCTCGCCTGTTTTGTTCGTGGCTGCTCGCAGCTGCGTGGGGAGCTTCAGCACGAATTCCGGCAGCACCAGTCCAGCCTGAATGGCTATTGCTGCGCTCCCTACGATTCCAACCACTCGGTACCGGATAGAGGCCGTTACCAGAGCCTGAGCGCCTACGAGATAGGCAAACGGGAGAATTGGAATCGCATAGCGAGTGTACTGCATGGAGAGCGCCCAGAAAGCATAGAGACCGGCTGCAATCCATGCACAGGCCCGAGCTTCAGTTCGTCCGAGGCCAACCAGCAGGCCCAGAAAGGGTAGGGCTACGAACAGCATTCCAAGGTGACTGTGAACGCCGGGATCGTTATAGTTGTAGTAGATTCGCGGGACCGTGGCTGTGTCGAACGGCGCAAGCGCTGCATTACGCACTCTCGCCAATGGGCCAGGAGCAGTATGGCTCGGCCTGAACTCCGCAAGATCATCTTCCACGCTTTCCCGAACGGCGTTGGGGCCGTAGCTCACCTGCTCAGCGCGATATGCATCCGCAAGCGGTGGACCCCAATACTTCCCCCCGAAAACGGAATAGGCAAACGGATAGACTGGATTGCCCGTGTAGATAAGTGACTTGATGTAAAACGGTGAGCCGACTACGATAGCGATTCCAACCATTGCGGCAACTCGACGTGCTCTGACGTGCAAGACTACGATAAGGACGATGGGCAGCAGGAGCAGCAGAGCAAATGAGAGTGTCTTCACCCCAAGAGCGAAGCCGATCAGCACGCCGCATAGGCGGACCATTCCTGGATTCTTGTCGTACGCACCGTGCAGTGCCGCTCCGACTGCTAGCAGTACAAAGCAGGCCTGCGCGAGATCGATGTAGGCAATGCCAGCTTCCCACAATACGACAGGCGTGACGGCGAAGCAGATGATTGCGATGAGGCCGGCAGAGCGCGAAAAGTGCCGACTGCCTAGTGCCAGAATGCCTGCACCCGTGAGCAGAGCGAACGCTAGGTGGACGAAGTTGGCACCCGCAAATCCCGTGAACTTGATGCCTGCCATAAACAGCATTTGTGTAAGAAACGGGAAGTTCGAATGGTGGTCGGTGGGCAGGAAGACGACTCTGCCTGCGGCGAGATAAGCCTTAGGCACGGCAAGGTGGTAGGAGAGCGCGTCCCACTCGTGCGATCCTGGCGGCACGAGGCATGCAACTACCGAACAGATCAGCGCCAGTCCCACGATAATGCGCGCAGACCAGACCAATCCCTTTGGCGCACTCTGGTTTTTGTCCCGCGGGCCGAATACTAGGTCTTTCGCAGTCGCCGCAAGCCCTTGCCATGAGGCAAGGGTCAGCAATACCGCGAGCAGGACGATAGACACCGCATCAAGGCGGCCCGCAAGGCCGAGACCAAAAACCGCATACCCACAGATGCCCAGGCCACACGCCGCAGAGTAGGTCACGCGCTCCAGCCGGGATGGAAACTGAGCCTGCAGAAGGATGAGGAGGATGCGTCCGGTGGAGGATGCGACTACAGCGAGTGCAATCAAGAAGGCCATCAGCGTCATAGTGGCTCTAGTTTCGCTTCGAGTCTCCTTTTGTCCTTGGAAAGCTCTACTTCCACTGTGCCAAGATACTTGGCGAACCACCCCGCCTGCACAATGAGCGTGTCGCCCACCCACTCGCCTTCGGGCAGTACTGCGTGCGAATGTCCTCCGATGAT
>VFKD01000333.1 GCA_009885735.1 bacterium | reverse complement strand
GCGATTCGACGCAATGCCTATTGCGAGCGAGACGACCATGAGCGCGACAAGCGCGAGGAGGGGAGCGTAGCTAGACATTCGTGGTCAATTCCGGCTCTGCGTCGAGGTCCTCATCTCGCATGACGCGCATGGCGAACCACATGGTGATTAAGGAGGCCGCGCCCCACGGCGCGAACACTCCCCACACCACCCACGACGGAACTCCCAGGATGAGCTGAGGCGGCCCTGCCCGATAGGCGAATGCCGCGGCATAGAGCACCGTGTAGAGCGCGGTGGCAACCCAGACGCAGATTGTAATGAACGCCTCTCGCCGTGAGTGGCGTGAAGCGGTTGATTCGTGGTGCAATTGCGTGAACCTCCGTTGCCTTCTAGCCTCTGGGATTTGCGGTGAGTGCGCCGGTCCGTCGCAAGCAGCTTTGTGAGCTCTTGTTACACGCCGGGCGCATTCTCACCTGCGTTCAAGGGTAGGCGGTTGTAGCCGCGGAAACCCCTAGCCCACTGGCCGCACATCCAAGAGACGGGAGCGTTCCGAGGAGTGCAATCCAGGCTTGGACCGGCGAATTGCCACTTGACGACGACAGCGACTCTAGGGTGAGTGTTGTCCTCAAAACTAACGTGAGAGACGATGCGAGTGCATCTCTGATTCCGCGGAAGAAGAGTATGGTCCTGCCGCAGCCCGCCTGTGCGCTCGCGTGAGGAACGAGAGGAGTAACGCTGCGCGGACGGATTGAGGGAGAAAGGAGTGGGTGTGCGCTCTCGCTCGGCAGTGAGCACGCCGAACGGGCCGCATTGAGCAGGACACTATAGCCTATGAAAGCATATCCGCCACTCTCGCTGCGAGATACCGGACCAACCGATGTGTTCAGGCGCCAGGGTACAGGTTGTCGAAAGGGCGATGGCGAGCACCGCCCATTCGACAACTATTTCAGACTCCAGGCAGTTGGCCGTTGCCTACCTTGCTCCATCTGTTGTGGGCCACTAAGTTGGAGCTACAACAACGGAATTGCTCCCACATCGGTGTTGCTGTTTGCTGAGACGACCACCCCGGTCGCCGTGGCTGACGTGGTTGCGCTCGTTACCGGATCGGTGTAGATCGCGGTTATCGTATAGGTGCCGGGAAGCAGCGCCCAAACCTTAAACGTTCCATCGGCTAGGCTTGTGGAGGTGTTCACTTCCGTGCCAATCGCGTAGCTGCTGCCAGAGGTGTAGGTGGCAGTGATGATTGCATCCGGCCTCGGACTCCCGCCGCTCGTCACGGAACCTGTCACGGTGCCGGACAGCACCTTAACGACGGCAGGGACAACCGGCTTCATAACGAACTCGCCACTTCCCAGCAGGACGATTGACTTTTCTACGTTGAAATCAAGCAGTACGGTAGTCACTTGGTCGGGTCCAATGGTGTAGTCAACGTTGACCTTTACGCCTGTGCGCACCGCGCTGGGAATCGTGACGGTGTGGACGCCTGTTCCATTGGTGAGCGTTGCAGCCGATGGAAAGAACCGGACCTGGGTATAGTGGCCGGTCGGCAGATTAGCGGATCCAAGGATGGCCTCATTCTTTACCAGGTCAAGCAGATTGAACGTCTGCGGGGCGGTAGTTATCGGAATCCATGCGCTGTTGACGTGCGCTTCCACCCGGTCGATGGTGACATTCACAGCAGTGACACCGGGACCTGGACCATCGGACATCGCGATGGAGAGGGTTCCAGTGCGGCTCCCGCCCGAGGAGCCCCCGCACCCTGCGAGCGTTACAGCCATCATGAACAGCATAATCGCTGGGGCGATTGCCATAGTGATTCGTGAAACATAGTTTTGCATGACAATGCTTGCCTCCATTGTGATGGTTACAGCGTATTATAACACGAAAGTTCCATTGATGGTTACGCTTGCTGCTATCGTCGAGTACCAGGATCTTCATGATCAGGTGCCCGGCCCGACCTCGCCAACGAGAGTAAGCGTGACGGAGTTGTGATAAACTCAACTCCAGGTGTTATTCGAGGACAAGTGAGTACCGATCCGCAGCATCGCGCCTTACCAACCCAAAAGGAGACGCAATGATATGCCGCATAGCCAGCCGCAAACCACCCGCCG
>VFKD01000095.1 GCA_009885735.1 bacterium | reverse complement strand
GTCATCGGCATCGACGAGATCTCGGTGCGCAAGGGACCCGACTACCGCATCGTGGTCAGCGATCTGGAAAAGCACCGACCGATCTGGTTCGGCGGCACCGATCGCAGCGAGGCGAGCATGGATGAGTTCTATCGCTTTCTCGGCGAAAAGCCGGCCAGGAGAGTGCGCCTGGCGGTCATGGACATGTGGAAGCCGTTTCGCAACTCGACCGGCAAGAACGCCCCACAGGCCGCGATCCTGTTCGACAAGTTCCACATCCTGCGACACCTGGGCGAGGCGCTCGACAAGGTGCGCAAGCAGGAGTACGCGCGTCTCGAGGGCCAGTCGCGGACCTTCATCAAAGGTCAGAAGTACGCACTGCTGTCGCACCCGCAGAACCTCAAGGGCCCCGCCCGCAAGAACCTCAAGCTGCTGCTGGCGGCCAACAAGCGCTTGAATACGGCCTATCTGCTCAAGGAATCCTTCGGTCAGCTGTGGGATTACCAGAGCGAGGCGTGGGCGCGGAAGTTCTTCGAGAACTGGCGAGCGCAGCTGAAATGGCAGCGACTGCAACCGTACGAGAAGTTCGCCGCGATGATCGACCGACACTGGGACGGCATCGCCGCCTACTGCAGGCCTGAGAACAAAGTCGCCCTCGGCTTCGTCGAAGGCCTGAACAACAAGATCCGCGTCATCCAGCGCAGAGCCTATGGCTTGCATGATGAGGAGTACCTCAAACTCAAGGTCCTGACCTGCACGCTGCCAGCCCTCTGAGCAAAAAATGAGCAGTATTTACCCACTACTTTTCACGAAGACCCCAAATATTAGGCACGAATTATCCGGGGTTGAAGTCATGCATAAAATAGCAGAGCAGTTAAGAGCCAAAACTAAGATGGCGGCGCAATCGAGCACTACAGCACATTAAATCTAAGGAACCTCTGATTTACTCACTTTCCGAAAATGCCAACGCTATTTGTGCCGAGGACTTATCGTTGTGTGCCGCGAGAACACAAGTAAATAAGACCTTTCCTAAGCTATGTTTCGAATCCATGTTTCG
>VFKD01000586.1 GCA_009885735.1 bacterium | reverse complement strand
GCGCCTCCGGCGCGAAGGGCCGACCCGGAGGGGCAAAATAACGGGAGCCTCGGGCATCGCCCGGGGACGATTGCGTCCGGACCTATCCGTCGGGCTGCGATATCCCCACGGCGTTGCCATGGGCTCATGTTGTTGTGCGCCTCCGGCGCGAACGTCCGCCCCTGACGGGCGACCCACACATTGTCACCCTGAACGAAGCCAATCCGAGCACGATGACACTCTTGTGGCATTTACGATGTTGGCGTTATGGTCGGATACCGTCTCCGCATGTCCGCTATCTCGGACCACGTAAACCCCACGCCTCTCAAGAAGACATTGCTCAGGTGCGGCACGCCGGCCGAGAGCGTGGCCTCGTCTATCTCGGAGGGTCCCGAATGTACGACTTCGTCTAGCCCGATGGCCTCGTGCAGATTCGCGCAGCCGGCAAAGACCGTCAACGACAGCGTTGCGCCGGTGAGATTAACTCCCGCGAGATTGGCGCCGCTGAGGTTTGCTTCGGTGAGATTCGCTCCACGCAGGTTCGCGCCTCCCAGGTTGGCCTTCTGCAGATCTGCGATGCTGAGGTTCGCAAACGGCAGCACAGCGCGGCGCATGTTAGCACCCCGAAGGTTCGCATGGATGAGGTATGCGCCGGAGAGGTTCGCGCGCTCGAGGGTCTCTGCCTCCACCTCCAGCAGCACTCGATCGGAGTGCCTGTGTCGAATCTCCAGCAATGTCGTGATCCTCTCCGTTTAGCAAACCCAACGATTGTATTATATCAGCGGTATGGTTCGGCGTGCGTCAAGAGGAAACCACGCGCGCAGCGAGTAACTGCTGTCTAGTTGTGGAGAGGAGGGGAGTCCCGTGCCTGCAATTCGTTTCGCCGCTGCCCAAAGTACGCTGTTCGACAGTCCTGCGGCAGTTGAGGAGGTCTGCCTCGAGATACAAGCCGGCCTAACGGGTGCCCCACATGTCGTCTTCGCCTTCTACTCTCCTCATCACAACCCGTATGCAGACAGGATTGCCTCGGAGCTCCGCGCTCGTCTCGGCGCGCCGTGGGTAATCGGCGCATCCTTCGAGTCGGTCATAGGCCCGCGTGACGAGCTAGAGGCAACTCCGGCTATCGCAGTCCTTTCGGGTCGCCTCCCTGGGGCCGATCTCTTGCCGTTCGAGATTGCTCCTGGAGAGTGGGAGAGCCTGTTGAACGAGCCCGATGCGTTGGGAGATCGCCTTCAGATCGGACCGACCACGCGAGCGATTATCCTGATGGGGGATCCGTTCAGCACTCCTGCCGAGGAGCTGCTGCAGGCTCTAGGAGTGGCCGCGCCTGGGGTGCCTCTCATTGGCGGAATGGCGAGCGCGGGCCAGCGGCCTGGGCACAACACTCTGCTCGGGCCCTCGGGCGCAATGGCGAGTGGCTTGGTGGGACTGGTTGTCTCGGGCGCAATTCGCGTCGATGCAGTGGTGAGCCAAGGCTGTACCCCGGTTGGAGAACGGATGCTGGTTACACGGGCAGAGAACGAGTGGGTAACGCACCTGATGGGCCGTCCAGCGCTGGAGGTGGCCGAGGAGACGCTGCGGACGCTGCCGGATGCTCAGCGGGACATGCTCTCCAATGGGCTCTTCGTGGGAGTAGCCATGACGGAGTATCGAACCGAGTTCGGCAGGGGAGACTTCCTGGTTCGCAACATGATGGGAGTGGATCGCAAGCACGGCTCACTCGCCGTGGGCGCTCACATTCGCGCTGGGCAGACGGTGCAGTTTCATGTGCGTGACGCTGCAACTGCGGACGAGGACCTTCGTTCTCTTCTTGGCGCACACAGCACCGAGGCGGCTGCACCTGCGGCAGCACTTGTGTTCAGCTGCAATGGTCGTGGATCGCGGCTCTTCTCGGAGCCTAGCCACGACCTCAATGCGTTGCTTGCGGAGTTTCCAGGGCTGCCGGCCGCGGGCTGCTTCGCAGCGGGCGAGATTGGTCCGGTAGGGCAGAAGAGCTATCTGCACGGGCACACGGCGAGTATTGCGCTGTTCTCGGAGGCGGACTAGCTCCAACGCTGTATGGTTAGCCCAAATCCGTTCGCCCTGAGCGCTCGTCAGCCGCATCGACGAGCAGTCGAAGGGTGCGTGTTCGTCTGAATGATCGACCAGTATTGGGGCTAACTCACGCAGCGCGGCTAGAGCACGCGGCGTGCGTATGCGATTGCTTCCTTCAGGGACATCTCCCTTCCCTGGCCGACCGCGCGTGCATACGAGCTCTTGGTCGAAGCGCTGCGCACCACCGCCTTCTTGCGGTCGTGTTCCAGGCGTTCAACGGGTGGTACGTGGATTTCGCATTGCTCGCGCACTGCCTGCGCTGCTCCCCAAATCGCCGCGGCATGCTCCGAGTTGCCCTGGCTGCTCACAAAACAGGCGATCGATTCCAGACAATGAGTCGGTACCGGCGCAGAAGACCCAAGCTCGCCAAAGATCGTCAGACTCTCTCCAAAGCACGTTCGAGCAGCAGCAAGGTTGCCACGAGCAGAGGCAACCTTACCCAGCTCGGCGAGCGCTTCGGCGGCACCCGCCTGGTTTCCGATCTCCCGGTTAATCTCAAGGCACTCTTCAAGCGCGGACTGGGCTGTCACATAGTCACCTTCGCGATACGCTGCGGCGAACTTGCTTCTGAGCGGACGCACGAGTGAGCTCTGATCCGTACCGCGTATGAGAGACAGGCTCTCTTCCAGCAGGGCACGACCGGAGTCTGTGTCACCCAGGGCAAAGAGCACATCCCCCAGTCCGTTAACCATCGTCCCTGTGGCTGCGGGGTCTCCGAGCTCGCGCATGATTGCGATGCTTTGTTCAAAATAGGCGCGAGCGCTGGCGAGATCGCATTCCAGCAGATGTGCGGTCCACCCCAAGAAGCCAAGCGTCCAGGCGATGCCCGCTCGGTCATCAATCTCGCGGTAGAGCGCCAGACTCTCCTCGCAGAGGGGCCGGGCAGAGGCAAAATCAGGATAGTGGATGGCATCGTATCCTATGCAACTGAGCGAGTCAGCGATGCCTTTCTTGTCTCCTAGCTCACGCCGGATCGACAGGTTCTCCTTTTGATAATCTCTTGCTGAGGCTATGTCTCCCACAGTCCAGGCCAATTGGG
>VFKD01000693.1 GCA_009885735.1 bacterium | reverse complement strand
GCGCGCGGCCGGGAGCGGGGTCGCAAACAGCAGTCACTACCACTCGGTCCTTAACATCCGGAAGCGAGAGGTGGTCGAGCCCGGCGCGAATTCCGATGCTGCCTGCGCCCACAATTCCGATTTTAAGCGGTCCTGCCATGTTGGTGCTCCCGCGATGTGATTATTCGGCTTCGGCGACGATTCGTCGAAGGTAACTTGCATAGGGGGTTTTGCCCAGCGCATGTGCCTGAGCAAGCACTTCATCCGCGGAGATGTACCTGCGACGGTATGCGATCTCTTCTAGGCAAGCAACCTTCAGGCCCTGGCGATGCTCAATGGCATGAATATAGTTGCCTGCCTGAAGGAGCGACTCGTGAGTGCCTGTGTCGAGCCACGCAAGGCCGCGCCCCAGCTTCTCTACGCGCAGATTTCCTTGGCGCAGGTAGGCGGTGTTGACGTCCGTTATCTCGAGCTCGCCGCGAGGGGAGGGCTTGATGGAGGAGGCGACCTCCACGATGCTGCTGTCGTAGAAGTAGAGGCCCACAACTGCGTAGGACGACTTCGGCTCCTTCGGCTTCTCGACGATGGAGATCGCCTTGCCGTCCGGTCCGAACTCCACCACGCCATACTGCGTGGGGTCGCTCACCCAATAGCCGAAGACGGTCGCGCCATCCAGCTGTGCTGCGGCCTTGGCAAGCAGGGGAGTGAGCCCGTCGCCGTGGAACAGGTTGTCGCCCAGAATGAGGCACGCGCCGTCGCCGGCAAGGAAATCCTTGCCGATGAGGAATGCTTGGGCGAGGCCTTCGGGCTTGGGCTGCTCTGCGTATTCGAGGCGAATGCCGTAGCGCGAGCCATCGCCCAGCAGCCTGCGAAAGAGAGGCAGGTCGTGAGGCGTGGAGATGATCAGAATCTCGCGCATTCCGGCCAGCATCAGAGTGGCGAGCGGATAGAAAATCATTGGCTTGTCGTAGACCGGCAGAAGCTGCTTGCTCAGCACCTGCGTGGCAGGATAGAGCCGCGTGCCGCTGCCCCCGGCTAGGATTATTCCCTTCAAACAAATCTCCTATTGTTTCGTTATACTGGGGGCTTGGCGCCACGTCATGTGAGACGTCATTTCGAGCGTTGAATCCGATCCGAAGGTTCGACAGATCCCAGTGCAAGCCTCAGGCACACAGAACTCGTCACTGAGGAGTCTCCCCCAAAGTTGGCAAGTGTGGACTCGGCTCGGTCTAAGTCGCAGCGTGCGCGCTTCTGCGTCAGCGGCAGGAGGCGTGAAGCACAGTCATCCCAATGAGGTCGTCGCCACTATAACGCAATATCACGTCGTTATCTGTCAACTCCGTGTCGGTTGCCAGATTGGGCGCCCTGTAGTGTACATAGAGCGCGTCCGCGTCCGTGTCGTAAGTTAGCCATACGCTTTGGTCAGGCGACTCGCGCACTGTTGGCACCATATCGAGGAACGGACGGATATCTGTTACGGCCATAATTGGTGCCTCTTATCGAGTGATGCTATACGTGTAGTGCGGAAGGCAGTGATGATAAAGCCTTCGTCGGCACCTTCCTTGTATACCACAACGAGCCAACTGCGCGCATCGATTTGCTTCAATGCAAGAAGCTCGCCGCGACCACCTTCTAGAATCCGATCTGGCAGTGAAACCGCATCTATCAGCTGACGGCGGCGACGCGCCATCTCGAGGTGACCATGAAGAATGTGTTGCCAGCGCTCTTCGGTCAGGACGATGCTAACTCCATTCTGCTACGTGGTTGTGTCCAATATCAGGGTAGTTCCTGTGGGAAGTCTTCTGGATAACCGAGCTTGCGGGTACCAGAGTGCAGCATTCGATCCGTGGAGTGGTTGTACTTAGCCTGAGCCGACATAGCTCGTTTTCGTCCTCAGCGCATCTGCAACCGTCGGTGCGCCGGCCTCCCGTGAGACAAGAGTGTATCTGTCTCCCACCTGCACGGAGCCCTCTCTCAGCACGCGGACGTACCATCCACCGCGTTGGTTTTGCCAAACGGCCCGCACTATTCCTGGGTCTCCCCACTTGCGGGCGAGCGTCAAGCAGGGTTCGCGAGGCTTCGTGACCTGAACTTGGGCGAGGCCAACATCAAACACGTCTCCAATGCATACCGTATGGTCGGCGAAGCCGGTTACCACCAGGTTCTCGCCGAATTCACCGTAGGCTAGGTCTGTGCGGCCGGTCTCGATGCGCCACAGCGGGTAGTGCTCCGCAGAATAGCAGAGCACCGCCTGGTCGGGGCCGCCGTGATGCCGGTGGTCTGCCTGACCGTCGCCGGTGAGCCCCAGGGTGCCGAGGAAGACCGCTCCAGTCACTTCCTTCTTGTAGATTGCCGTGCGCCAACTAGTGGGCTGGCCTGTCTCGAGGTCGGGCGTGGTGTAGGTCCATGGACGACCCACGAGAACCGCCAAAACTTGGCTCTGCGGCTCGTTGTCCAACGAAGTTGCGACCTCAGGCATTGCTACTTGAACCCAAACACCCAGACGAGATAAAGGCCGTAGAAGAATCCGCCCACGAGGAGCGAGTAGGCTGAAATCCGCTTGCGGGACGTCATGTCGCCCCACACCACCCCGGCGCTGATGACGGCGATCACGACCGCTGCAAGCGCATTGCGGTCGAGCTTCCAGTCCGTGAACAACATTCCGATTGCAGTGGGAATGCAGCTTTGAAAGACCATGGCGCCGGAGATATTGCCGAGCGCCAAGGTGTCCTTCTTGCGCCGGACCCAAAGGATGGAGTTGAACTTCTCGGGCAGCTCCGTGGCGATGGGAGTGATGATGAGCGCCAATACGGAGATGGGCACGGCCATTGCGTTGCCTACCGACCTAAGCTCGTCCACGAAGAGGTGCGCGCCAAAGACCAGCACGCCGAGTCCCGCTAGGGCTTGAAGGATGATAACCCAAAGCGGCGGATCGCCCTCGCGCTTGAAGAAGTGAAGCGGCGAGATGTCCTCGTCCACCTCGGGGCCGCGATCTTCAGCGAAGGTCTGCTTAATGTAGAGCGCGTAGAGCGTTACCAGCGTCGCTGCCACCGCCGCTTTCATCCAGTAATCCGGCAGGAACGATGCGACTGCCGAGAGCGAGAACACGATGAAGAAGTAGCGCAGGTCCCGGCCCAGGACCTTGTGGTTCACGTTCATGTCGATCGTGCGAAGGCCCTTGCGGGTATAGACGAGGACTGCTAGCCCGGTCACAAAGAACGCAAGCGTAGCCAGCATGAGCGGTGCGCCGAGGATTGCTCCGATGCCGATGTCCGTGCCGCCGATGAAGATGGCAAGAATGGCTATGAGGGTTTCCGGCAGGCAGGTTCCGACCGCCGCGAGTACGCTTCCAACCGCCCCTTCGGCGAGGTTCAGCTTCTTGCCCGCCCACTCCACGCTGTTCGTGAAAAGATCGCACCCAACCAAGATGACTGCCAGACTGACAATCAGCAAGACGACGTCTAAGAACATGTTTTTTGAGGTTCCTTGATGGTGAGAATAGCCAGGGTCCATGCTACGAGCAGCAGGAACGCGCAGCCGATGAACGGCGCGTAGTGCGAGTTGATCCACGGCAGTGAAGCGATGCGAATGTGCGCGTGCTCGTACAGGTAGCCCCCGATCGGGGCGCCAAGCATTGCGCCTAGGCCCTGCGCGGTGCCCACGGCGCCCATAACGGCGCCACGCTGGTTGGGCTCGCACGAGGCGCTGATGAGCGCCATCCAGGCCGGGAAAGCAATCACGAACCCAACGCCGATAAGCGAGCCGCCCAGCACCACTCCAACCTGACTTCGAATGAGAATGAGCGCCCACATGGAGAGCGCGCAGATCCCAATGCCCCAGCGAACAGCACGCGCCTTGCCAATTCGGTCGCCCAGTGTTCCCAGCGGAACGGAGGCACACGCGACGACTAGCGCAGGCACGATGAGGAGCTTTCCATATCCCGTTTCGGTAATCTTGAACTCCGCGAGGGCGAAGAGCTTCACAATCATCATGATGAGGCCGATACCGAGAAACGTGACAAATGCCATGACAAGAGTTTCGGGAATCTGGCGAAGACTCGCGATGAGCGCCTTCATGCTGAATCCGGCTTCGGCTCCAGGGCTCGTCTCGTGGTGCGGCCGGACATCCGGGATTAGGCATAGCGCGACCACAGTCGCCGCAAGGAAGATCGCGCTGACCACATAGAAGGAAGCGCGATAGGTACCGTACAGGTCATTCGCCGCGCCACCTATGATGGGAGCGAGCGCCACGCCAAGCAAGTAGGTCACATTGAACAGGCTCATCGCCTGCGACCTGCGATTTTCCGGCACCACATCGGCAATCATCGCGAGGGCGGCAGGCCACAGCGCGGCGGCTCCGAGGCCATCCAGAATTCGCAGGGCTATGAACAGATACCACTTGTCCGGCGGGACAGCGAGCGTGAGAAGGGAAGTGCCAACACCGATAAGCGGACCGCTGATTATGAGCCACTTACGGCCAACGCGGTCGCCCAGGCCGCCGAAAGGCCCCTTCATGAGGCCCTCGCACAGCAGGAAGGCGGTGCCAATGATCGTGATGCTGCTCTCGCCGTAACCCATCTTGAACTTGAGGTAGACCGGCATGGCGCTGAAGTTTACGAGCATGTAGGCCAGCTCTGCAACTCCGGCAACGCACACGATTGCGAGCACGATTGCGCTCGCCGAAGCGGCCTTCTTGGGCGGGACGGATTCAGGCATGTGGGGGGTTGCGCTCTCAGCTGTCATCCGGCCTAGGGTCTCCTTGGGTGCGTGCTCTCGAGGAGTATACGGTTGCGCTCGGAGCGCGGCCATGGGACCTTAGGCCCAAGTTGTGGCTG
>VFKD01000006.1 GCA_009885735.1 bacterium | reverse complement strand
CAGACGGTCCAGCGCCGTCACGCCACACTCAGGGCAGCTGCACAGCGCTATCAAGGAGTGGCGACCCCAGTGGCCGCGTGAGAATCACACAGTATATGTCTCACACCCCGCTCAGCAGCGAGACTCTCAGCCGCAGTTAGGAGTGAGGTAAACTACCTTTCCCAACGAACCGCAAAGGAGAGGAAGCCCTGTGAGACAGGTCCATGTCGCTATCGCCGGGTCTACCGGCGCTGTCGGAACCGAATTCCTCAAGCTGCTCGAGGATCGTGACTTTCCTTTGGCCTCCCTCAGGCTCCTCGCCTCCGCTCGGAGCGCGGGTAAAACCACTCAATTCAAGGGGCAGAGCCTCTGCATTGAAGAGCTGACGGCGGACTCGTTCAAGAGCATTGATGTCGCGTTCTTCTCGGCCGGGGGGTCCCGCAGCAGAGAGTTCGCTCCCGCAGCCGTGCGCTCAGGCGCACTGGCCATCGACAACTCATCCGCCTTCCGTATGGACCCGGCTGTGCCCCTTGTGGTGCCCGAAGTAAACGGCGCAGACATCGCCCAGCACAAAGGCATCATCGCGAATCCGAACTGCTCCACCATCATCCTTCTGATGGCCCTGGCGCCCATTCGGAGCCTGGGAAAGGTGCGGAGGGTTGTGGTCTCGACCTATCAAGCAGCAAGCGGCGCAGGCGCCGCCGCAATGCAGGAGCTTGAGGAGCAGACGGGCCGAGCACTTCGCGGCGAACCGCTTAGCCCGACGGTCTTTCCGCACCCGATCGCCTTCAACCTCTTCTCGCACAACACAACCATCGCTGAGGACGGCTACAACGAGGAAGAGCGCAAGATGGTGCTAGAGACCCGCAAGATACTGCACGACCCGGACCTGGCCATTACGGCGACCTGCATTCGCGTCCCCATTCTGCGGGCCCACTCCGAGAGCATCAACATCGAATTCGAAGGTCCTCGACCTTCGCTTGATGCGATCCGTACAGCTCTCACTGAGTTTCCCGGCGTGAGAGTGGTGGACGACCGGGAGGCGAACCACTTCCCTATGCCCATTGAGGCAACCGGCATCGACGAGGTGCTGGTAGGCCGACTTCGCAACGATCTGTCCCACCCACACGCCATCGACCTCTTTGTAAGCGGCGACCAGATACTGAAAGGCGCGGCGCTGAACGGGTACCAGATCGCCGTTGAATGGCTGAGGCAGACCTCGGATGGCTAGTGCCCTGTTTCCCGCGGACAACCGCACCGCAAATGCATGGCCGCACGTCCTCACTGCCATGGCCACTCCCTTCGACTCGTCGGGCGCAATCTACGAAGAGGGCGTCTCGCGGCTGGTGGAGCACCTGCTGGCGAACGGCTCAGACGGCTTGGTGGTGAGCGGCACAACGGGCGAATCCCCCACCCTGTCTCACGCCGAAAAGGTCCGCATGTTCGGCCTGGTTCGCGAGTGCGTCGCCGGGCGAGGTCCGGTGATAGCCGGGAGCGGAGACAATGAAACCGCAACTTCCATAGAGCTCTCAAAGGACGCCCAGAAGGCTGGAGTCGACGCATTGCTCCTTGTGACGCCATACTACAATCGCCCCTCGCAGGAAGGACTGTACCGTCACTTTCGCGCAGTAGCGGAGGCGGTTAGCCTGCCGATCATGGTGTACAACGTCCCGCCGAGAACCGGAGTAAATCTCGAAGCGGCCACCGTGCTGCGCCTGGCTCGGGACGTTCCGAATGTGGTCTGCGTGAAAGAAGCCAGCAGCAACCTCCTGCAGGCCACCGACATCATCACGAGCGCACCAAAAGGGTTCGCGCTCTACAGCGGCGAGGATGGCCTCGTGCTGCCCCTGCTCTCCATTGGGGCTGCAGGGGTCGTCAGCGTCTCCGCACATCTTGTGGGCCGAGACATGAAGGCGATGCACCTCGCCTACTTTCGCGGGGACCATGTGGAAGCAGCCAGACTCCATAACCGCATGCACCCGATCGTGCGAGCCTGCTTCCAGCCGACTACGCCAAGCCCTGCGCCAGTTAAGGCCGGTCTCAATCTGTTGGGAGTGAATGTGGGCGGCCTGCGGCTCCCGCTGGTGGAGGCAACCGACACCGAGCGAGATGTCATGCGCGTCGCGCTGCACTCCGTCGGCCTGCTGTAGCCATGGGTTCAGGCTCGCTTGGAGTCTATCTGGTCTCCGCCGCATCCATCGCCGCGCTGCACGCCCTTATCCCGTCGCACTGGCTTGCGTTCGCTGTTGTCTCTCGCGCTCAACGCTGGACGATGTCGCGCACCCTGATGGTGACGGCTGCAGCCGGAACAGGACACATCCTTCTTACGACTGTGCTGGGCATCGTCATAGCTACACTCGGCAAGTCCGCTCTGGACCGCGTGCCCGAGTCTGTGGAGCACGCCGCCCCGTCCGTCGCCCTCGTTCTCCTAGGACTTTGGTTCATCTGGCCCATCGGGCTCAAGCGCGGCGCAGGGCATCTCCACGTTCACCTTCACCTTAGGCCGTCCGACCACTCTCTGTGTGAACACGACGATGAGGCGGGACATGCTCACGACCTCCCAAGCTCGGACTCATCCCGTCCTGCCCGGAGCCACGCGCAAGCCACTGGCGCCCTCGTCCTGGGAATGACTCTCTCCCCCTGCATCGACATGATGCCGGTCTTCCTCGCGGCAGCTTCCGCGCCATGGACCACCCTACTTGCCATAGGAGCAACTCTTACAATCGTTACTGTAGGATTGATGCTGCTCCTGGTCTATCTCACGCACTCTGGCCTGTCGAAACTGAATCTGGCGTGGCTAGAGCGGCACGAAGCTCGGGCCGTGGGACTGGTGCTGATCGCCCTTGGAGTCTCATTGCTTATCATGTAGGGCATTCATAGAGCGAATCGCCATTCTAATGAGCAGCTTGGAGGTATAATGCGTTCAACCTCACCACCTGGAGCACCTATTTGCCTTCCCCAGAACTAGACCAGCTTGAGATCATCCCGCTCGGAGGCGCAGCCGAGGTTGGGAAGAACATGATCGCCATACGGTATGCCGACGACATCGTCGTCATCGATGCCGGAGTGATGTTTCCCACCGAGGAGCACCCAGGCGTAGACCTCATCATCCCAGACATCTCGTACCTCATCGAGCACTCCGAGAAGGTGCGCGCCATCGTCCTAACGCACGCGCATGAGGATCACATCGGCGCCCTGCCCTATGTGCTGAAGCAGCTCAACGTCCCCGTATACGGCACGCCGCTCACCCTTGGAATTGTCCGAGCGAAGCTCGACGAGCACAAGCTGCTCGACAGCGTGAGCCTCAACACCTACGTTCCTGGCGACAAGGTGGAGTTCGGTTCTATCACCGTTGAGCCTATTCGTGTAACGCATTCTATTCCGGACACTGTCAGTCTCGCGCTCTTCACGCCGATTGGAACCGTCGTCCACACCGGCGACTTCAAGATCGACCAGACTCCCATAGACAATCGCCTGTTCGACGCGAGCCGATTTGCGCAGCTCGGTGACCAGGGCGTCGTGCTCCTGCTCTCGGACAGCGTAAATGCCGAGAGGCCAGGCTGGGTTCCCAGCGAGCGCGTTGTCGGAGCGGCCTTCGAAGCCCTCTTCCGAGAGGCTGAAGGCCGTATTCTTGTTACCTCATTCGCATCCAACCTTCACCGCGTCCAGATGGTGTTTCAAACTGCCGCGAAGTTTGGGCGCAAGGTGGCGGTGGCAGGCCGGTCGATGGCGCGCAATATTGAGGTGGCTCGAAGCCTCGGCTTCATGAAGTACCACGACTCGGACCGCATCAGGGTGGAGGACATTGCAAACTATGATCCGCACGAGCTGGTCATCGTTACCACCGGCAGCCAGGGAGAGCCACTTTCGGCGCTTTCACGAATGGCGTGTGACGACCACAAGATCAAGATTGGCCCCGGCGACACGGTCATCCTCTCCTCGAAGCCTATTCCGGGCAATGAAGCCGCTGTTTGGCGAACCGTGAACAGGCTGTTTCGTCGAGGCGCTCGAGTCATCTACGATATGATCACGCCGGTCCACGTCTCCGGCCACGGCAACCAAGAAGAGCTTAAGCTCAT
>VFKD01000351.1 GCA_009885735.1 bacterium | reverse complement strand
CGCCCTTCACTTCGCCCTTCACTTCGCCCTTCCACACGCCCTTCCACACGCCCTTCCATACGCCCTTCCACACGCCCTTCCACACGCCCTTCCTGTAGAATGGCCTGATACGTACTTGATTCTCGCATTTCTCTCACTCCTTGCAGCAGTTGTGTCACGATGTTCTGAGGGTGTCTCAGCCCGAGCAATAGATAGGTGGCCGCCCAAAGGTCGGCGGCAAGAGGTGTGTCCGCCTCTTGATGTATTCGACCGTCCATCTGACGGACGACTTCTGGCAAGTCTGCCGCCCGAATGTGTGCGATGGGCGCCAACGGAAGTGTTCCTAGCCCGCCGGCGAGCAGTTCGTCCACGGAATGCTTCCATACTCGCACAACTTGATACCGAAAGTCGATCTGCCCGTCGCCGAACGGTGTAATCTCGGCAAACCGGCCAGTCATGCCCGAGCCGGACGCCTCTTTGCGAAGCAAAAACGCGATCGACAGGACGGGCAACCGATGCCGCCGACGCAGCGCGGCGTTGTAAAAATGTACGCGATCGCCAAAGTCCGGCTCATAACTCGCCTGCATCTCGAGATGAACAATGCACGGCGCAGGGTCGGTAACCCGCAGCACCTTGTCGGCCGAGGCCGTAATCGACGAGACATCGGCATTAACCACCTCAATGCGCCCACACCGAATCCCTGCCAGCGCAAGCCAATCCTGCGGGTAGGACTCGACCAGGTGCTTCGTCGCGGAATCAAATGGCGTCGCCATAGGGTTAGTATAGCACTGCAAGCCCAAGGCGTGGTTGAACGCATTGAGGTCGCAGCATTCCGAGTTGAGGTCCGGGCCGCGCCCTTTGATCGGTCACTCGTACGCTCGTTCTTGCAGCACCGGAGAGTCACGAGTGAACAATACGGCTGTTATACTGTCTATAGCTTCACGGTACATTCTAGAGGCGGACAGAACTCGTACGTAGGGCGCTATGCTCGCCCTGCCCGTAATGGGATTCAATGGCACATGCAAGTGACGAGGCGTTGAAGGTGGTAGCGGTGGCGGATGCCGACGCCAGTCTGGTTCAACGGTGCCAATCGAACGACGCTGCTGCGTTCAATGAGATTGTCTCCAGGTACCAGGGGAAGGTCTACAACTACGTCTGCCGCATGGTCGGTGCAGGTCAGGACGCCGAGGATCTGACTCAGGACACGTTTGTGCGCGCCTTCGCGAGCATTCGGTCGTTTCAGAGCCGCGCCAGCCTCACCACGTGGTTGTTTCGCATTGCCACTAATATCTGCATTGATCACGCTCGGCGAGCCAGCCGCGCTACGCTCAAAGCGGCGTCACTCGTGCTTGAAACCGACGACGGCGACACCGATCGAGAGATTCCAGACAGCCGGCACGACCCGCAGGCTGTCTACTTGAATTTGGAGCTAGGGAGCGAACTCAATAGGGCTCTGGCCGACCTTCCTCAGAAGCTGCGATCGGTCGTGCTCCTCTACGATATGGAGGGACTGGCGTACGACGAGATTGCTCTGATTGTGGAATGCCCTCTTGGCACGGTCAAATCGAGGCTGTTTAACGCACGAATGGCGCTGCGCGCAAAGTTGGCGCCGTACCTTACCGGAGTAGTGCCCCCGGCAAAGACTAGGCGAGAAGGACGAGACGGATGAACTGCAGCCGGATAGAACCGAAGCTGTCTGAGTACCTCAACGAAGCGCTCTCCGCACGCGAGGCGCTTGATGTCGAGAAGCATCTCGCCGAGTGCCATCCGTGTACGCTTGCGCTTACCGAGTTGCGCCACACTGTGCGGCTGGTGGCGGCAGCGCCGCGGTTCGAGCTTTCACCAGACTTTATGCAGAGGCTTCAAGAGCGCATTGACGCGGCGCCCGTGCCCTCTAGGCTCGGCTGGGTGCAGAATCTGCGACAGCTCTTGCGTCCGCGTCCGCTCTCCCTGTTCGGCGCGACGGCGGCCTGTGTGGTCGCGGTGGTTATGTTCGTCCCGCGACTGCCAATGGTCCAGGCGCCGCCACAAGAGCTTGGCGCGGCAGCACATGTCGCGGCAGCGGCTAGCCAGAATGTGGTGCTGACTGCCTCGGATCCCCTTGAGGATATTGCCGTCGCCAATCTCTCGGCAAATCCAGCCGCTTATAGCGAGCCAACGGAATAGAAATGCCCCGCCTATCTGCTGCAGGACCGATTCTGTCGTGCATCGCCCTATCGGTAGTCTTTGCGTCTGCCCTTCCGGCTTCGGCGCAGCCTCGCCCGGGCACTCCAGCCGCGCAGGAGCTGCGGCGCTTCAAACGGCTGCGTGTTCCGCCTCGAGCGCCTGCGGACACCGACGTAACGGATACGGATTCCCGACGCGCTCGCGGTCTCGTCGCCCTCTTCTTGGGTAGCGGCCAGAGGCAAAGATATACTGCCGAGCAGACCACGCGCATTCTGGATGGAATGGTTCAGGAGACTCAGCAGCTCGTGAAGTGGGGTGGCGCGGGACGCCAGCGCATCGAGTACATCTCTCCAGCCCGCTTCAAGGGCGAGATCATGCTCATCAATGGGGGTCGGCTGCTCAACTACAAGCCGGCGCCCGTCCACAAGGTCTTCATCGGCCCGGTTCCTCCCGAAGAGTTCGCGAGCCGAGTACGAGAACTAAACATCGCCATACGCGACGGTCGAATTCGCGTGGCGCTCATCGGCTCGGAGAATGTCGCCGGGAGGATGGCGGGGATCGTCGAAATTCGTCCTCCGCGACCGAATGCACCCTTCAAGCGGCTCTGGATAGATGAGAAGACGGGAGTTCGACTGCGCAACGAGACGATTAGCCCTCGCGGCGCAACGGTTAACACAAGCTACTTCACGCGCATCGACTATGATGTTGATCTGTTGCCGCGAGACTTTGGGCCCGATTCGCTGCCAAGCGCGCCCTACGAGGCCATTCTGCCAAAGTCATCTCCCCTTGCCTCGGTGCAAAGCGCCCAAGAGCAGTGCGCATTCACCATCCGCGAGCCCGCAGTGCCGGACGGCTACGGGCTTGCGGGCGCTTGGGTGGTAAGAGCTGCCGCACGAACGACCGTCATCCTGCGGTACACGGACGGCCTCAACTTCCTCACGCTCTTCCAGTCGAGCCTGGTGCGGCGTCCAGCATCTCCCTTGGCGCAGCCGGCGAAGCTGCGCGGCGGCGTGGCGCACTGGGCCGCCGAGGACCGCCTGTACACGCTTATTGGCAACCCGCGCGCGGATGCCTTTAATCGCCTCGCTGAATCCCTAAAGTAGGAATCCTATCGTCAGTTGGTGTAACCTCACGTAGTCGAAGTCCGTCAAAGAGTCTGTAGCACGTAGCTAGCACTTCGGAATAGGATAGGAGGCTCAATTTGGGAATCACGCGTAAGG
>VFKD01000400.1 GCA_009885735.1 bacterium | reverse complement strand
TCGTCACGGTGACCCAGTTTCATGCAGGCACCGCGTACAACATCATTCCAGGCGAGGCGCACCTGACGGGAACATACCGCACGCTCGACCCTGCAGTTCGGTCGGAGATGCCGGCTCGCATTCAGCGCATAGCCGAGGGTATGTGCGCCGCCTCGGGTGCTGAGTGTCGAGTACGGTTCATGTCGGGTTCCGGGCCGGTGATGAACGATGAAGCAGTGGTATCGCGAATTGCGGCCGCATGCGAGGCAGTGCTTGGCCCAAACAGCGTAGAGTGGATGGCGGCTTCGGAAATGGGCGCGGAGGACTTTGCGATGTACCTGGACTACGCGCCTGGGGCGATGTTTCGGCTTGGGTTGGGAGACGTCTCAAATCTGCACACGCCTACGTTCGACTTCACGGATGAAGCTATCGGGCTCGGCGTGGCGATGTTCTGCGGTTATGCGCTCACGCACAGGGGGAATTAGGAGAATTACATGCCTCGAGCTCTTGTCACCGGCGGCGCCGGATTTCTGGGGTCGCACCTGTGCGACCGGCTGCTGAAGGACGGGATGGAGGTTATTGCGATGGACAACCTCATCACAGGCAGCACAGACAATATCGCGCACAACATCGACAATCCAAACTTCCGGTTCATCCACTACAACGTGGTGGACTACCTCTACGTCGACGGCGCGCTCGACTACATCTTTCACCTTGCCTCGCCGGCAAGCCCGGTGGACTTTCCCACCAAACCCATCCAGATTCTCAAGGTGAATGCCCTCGGGACTCACAAAGCTCTGGGATTGGCGAGGGCGAAGGGCGCTCGGTTCTTCCTGGCCTCCACATCCGAGGTCTACGGAGATCCATTAGTTCACCCCCAGCCGGAGGAGTATCTCGGGAACGTGAACCCGGTGGGAGTTCGAGGCGTCTACGACGAGGCGAAGCGATTCGCAGAGGCGATTACGATGGCGTATCATCGGTTTCATCAACTCCCGGTTCGGATTGTGCGCATCTTCAATACCTATGGGCCCCGAATGCGGTTGGACGACGGAAGGGTGGTGCCAAACTTCATTGGTCAGGCGCTTCGGGGGGACCCCATCACCGTGTATGGAACCGGCCTTCAGACGAGGTCGTTCTGTTACGAGAGTGACCTGATCGAGGGCTTCGTACGTCTAATGTTGTCGGAGCACACTGGACCCATCAACATTGGAAACCCGACCGAGAGGACGATGCTTGAGTTTGCCGAGGAGATTAAGCGGCTAACCGGCAGCTCGAGCCCCATCGTGCTCGAGCCTCTGCACACCTCGGATGACCCGAAGCAGCGCAAGCCGGTGATCACCAAGGCGACCGAACTGCTGGGATGGGAACCGAAAGTCTCGCTCGAAGAAGGACTCGGGCTGACTATCGCGTATTTCAAGAAGAGGCTTGGACTGTAGAGCTAGCGGGGCCTTGCCTCAATCCGACAATTTGTATGTGTTCCCAAAGCCCGACGCACTTCAGAGAGCGCAGCACGTTATTGTCATGTTGAGTAATTATCGCAATACGAGCGATTACGAAAGCAAGAAGCCGCGATCGAGCATGGTTATCGGTTCGGCCTTGGACATACGCAGGCGTTCCGTCCATGTG
>VFKD01000124.1 GCA_009885735.1 bacterium | reverse complement strand
GACGAGCTTCATGCGGTGTGGGAAGATACCGCGGACGTTGAGTGGGATTCTCGGGTCGCTGCCTACTGGTGCTTGGTGTCGTCGGGCCAACTGCACGAAGACCCAGAAAGCGCCTGCGCGATCCATCGATCCATACTGAGGGGCGAGCTTCAGCCGGACCTTTTTGGCCAATTCGGGCAGGGCGGGCGGATGTTTATCCTAATTTGCTTCAGCATCGTGGCGGTGGTGGTGTCGATGGGCTTCCTCCTGATGCCGGGCGGATTCGTCGTCCCACTTGTCTGGGCTCTGCTGATGATATACTTTGCAGTAACCATGTTCAAGGCACGCACGCTGGCGACTCAGGCGCTTGGTCTCGCACGAGCCTGTGCGATTCGGGCACTTGCAGAGCTCCGGGACGTACGAGCGGTTGGCGACGTGGCCGAAGGCATGCTAGACAACAACCCGCACACAAGCGCAGAAGCGAACATTGCGCTGCCCGTGCTCCTCGACTCAATGGAGGAGAAGCACTACGGCACTCTGCCCATCTTCGCTGTTCCTACGCTCTGCAAGATCATGTCGATGAGCGGGCCAGACCAGGCTCTGCGAATACTTCGAGCGCTGGGGCGAGCCGGGGATGGCCGCGCGGTGGAAGCCGTTCGACAGATGACGGGAAACCGGACTCCTGCGTTGTTGCGTGCGGAGGCCAATCGAGTACTCTCGATTCTTGAGGAGCGGTTGCGGCAAGAGACGACCGCCGAGAGACTGCTGCGGCCCGCCGCGAGACCGGATGACGCCGCAAGTATCCTTCTCCGCCCGGCGGGCAGCGCGACAGCTGTGCCCGAGGAGCAGCTACTGCGGCCCAGTTCTGGGGAGGACGGGTAGGGCAATACTCACGCGGAGGCGCGGAGAACGGCAAGGTCAAGTGCGTTTCACCACCCGCTTCGCTTGAGACACCGAAATACGGAGAACGGCAAGGATTTTGTCCTTTTCGCGCTATTGGTGTAATTCGTGGTTAGACTGTTTGTGTTGTTGCCGTTCCGCCGTGAAGAGGGGACTACTGAAGTGAAGGCGTTTAAATTAGCAATATTCGCGACATTGATCGCTCTTGGGCATGGCGCTAACGGACAGAAGAAGGGAGTGACGATGCTGTACACTCGAGACAGGACTCCGAGTGCAGAAATCCTAGACGGCTGGAGCCAGTGGTCGCCACGGAGCGAAATCTCTCCCAAACTCGATGTCGACGCCTTATCTCCACTCCCGCGAGGCACCCGTCCATTCACGACTTGGCCGTACAAGGCCGCAGCACTCAGAATCACGTGCCGCACCGCATCCGAGTGGGGAGCGTGGCGGAAGACGATCGCCGGAATCAAGCCGGGAGTCACCTACCGCTTTACCGCTCTCTACAAGGCCGCCGGAGTGAAGTATGAGAGACGGAGCGTGTCTGCGCGGCTCGACTGGAGAGACGCCAACGGAAACCAGGTGCGCCCGCCGGACTATGCGCTCGACGCAGGCAAGAAGGGCGACTGGACGCGAGTGGAGCACACTGCTTTCGCTCCGAACAACGCAGCCAGCGTGACCCTGGAACTCGCCCTAGGCTGGGAGCCGGGTGGGTCGGTCTCGTGGGCGGACGCGACGCTCGTGGAGGCAAAACCGAAGGCGAGAGTGGTTCGAGTTGCCACCGTGGGCTATCGCCCGAGCGGAACCAAGAGCGCTGCCGGGAGCGTGGAAGAGTTCTGCCGCATCATCGATTCTGCCGGCCTGCAGGGCACGGACATCATCTGCCTGCCCGAGGGCGTGACGCTCGTGGGCAACGGCAACAGCTATGCTGAGGCTTCCGAGGCGGTTCCAGGACCAACCACAGCAAGGCTGGGCGCACTCGCGCGGAAGCACAACAGCTATCTGGTGGCCGGCATCTATGAGCGCGTGGGCAAAGTCATCTACAACACAGCAGTGCTGCTCGACCGGCATGGTCATCTTATCGGGAAATACCGCAAGACTCACCTGCCACGCGAGGAGGTGGAGGGAGGGCTGACCCCCGGAAACTCCTACCCGGTGTTCAAGACGGACTTCGGCACTGTGGGCCTCATGATCTGCTGGGACGTGCAGTTTCCGGAGCCGGCCAGGGCAATGGCTCTGAAGGGCGCCGAGGTTATCCTGCTTCCCATCTGGGGAGGAAGCGAGACGCTTGCAAAGGCTCGCGCCATCGAAAACCATGTCTTTCTTGTGAGTTCAAGCTTCGACATGAAGACGTTCATTGTCGATCCCACGGGTTCGGTCCTAGCGGAGGCTACAAGCGAGGTGCCGGTTGCCGTGGCGGACCTGAAGCTGGACGAGAAGATCGTGCAGCCTTGGCTTGGGGACATGAAGGCGCGCACATGGAAGGAGCGCCGTCCGGACATCCCAGTAAATTAGGGTGCATCGGATATGGCGGATGTCGCATGTGAACTCCGAGAAGGGTCAATACAGATGAGATAAGCAGTTATCGACGCATCCTTCGACTGCACCTCGATACGGCTGAGGCGCGCTCAGGACGAACGGAATCGGCTGCCCTGCAATATGCACACTGCTCGCCAAAGCGGTACAGTCCGTCCAACCGTCATTCCCGCCATGCCTGCCCGATCACGGTCCTAAACGGGGCCATTAGCGGGAATCCAGGTTCGGCCTTCTGGATTCCTGCTTTCGCAGGATTGACGGCGGACTGCGGCCACGTACATGTATAGGTCGCACGAAACCTGGTAAAAATACCAGGCAGGATCATTCCCTCGCTCCCGCGAAAACTGATGTTGAAGTGCTCTCTATCGTGGGCGACATCCCGTCGGGGATGCCTCACACTCTCAAGCTGAACTGGAGGAAAGAAAGTGATCTCGAACTTGACCCGACTGCGGCGCATCGACAACCGGCGTGACCGACGACCTGGCTTCACTCTCATCGAGCTTCTCGTAGTTATAGCTATTATTGCGATTCTGATAGGACTCCTGCTCCCCGCTGTGCAGAAGGTGCGCGAGGCGGCTGCGAGGGCTCAGGCGGAGAACACTCTGAAGGCGCTCTGCATCGGCCAAGCGAACTATCACGGCGAGCACGGCACGTATGCGGACGAGCTTGGCAGCCTTGCAGGATTCGCCGACGTAAGTTCGGCGGTTCTTGCGGGCGAAGCGAACGGCTACAAGTATTCGATCTGCTTTGCGAACGAAGTGGCCCACCTGATGAAGACGGTCCCATCTGTTCCCGGCAAGACCGGCTCCGTCACACTGAAGGTGGACCAGTCCTGCACGATTGTCGCGTCAGCCACTCCCGGAGCGGATGCCACTCGCACCGTGATGTTTGCAGAGCTGCGCTCCGCGGGAGCGCACGCCATCGCTGCTGTACTGAAGCTAGATACTCGCACCCTAGCCGAGGCACGATTTATACCAACTGAGCCGATGGTTCCTAATAGCTTCGCGAGGATGGACGCAAACAATGACGGCTTGGTGGACCTTGGCGAGGTCCGGAACTTGCGTGTGGGCGACTATGACTCTGATCCACTGAGCGAGTTCGTGGAGTTGCTTCCAGCCATCATGGAACTAGGAGCAGGCGGAGAAGACTTTGCTGGGTTTGGAGTATCTCTTCCTGCCGTTCAGAGCGAGGCCGGACCGCTTCTGTTCACCTACGATGGACTGCGACAACTTACTATGGACTTCGCGGACACCGACAAGCTGGCGCATTCGCTCATCGTGAAGCTCAACGCGGCGGAGGCCGCCGAGCTTCGCGGCAACACGAAGGCGAAGAAGGGCGCGCTGGGCGCCTACATGAATGAGGTGAAGGCCAAGGCGGGCAAGGGTCTGTCACTCGAAGAGGCACACACGCTCGGCTGGCTCGCGATGGCGTTCTAGCAGGCAGTTGGCTGGTCGCGGCGGCGCGTTCTTGGCTGAGACGCCGCCGCGACCAGTAGGACGATGAGGCCGACGAATGTTGTCTCGCCAAATCTCCATCCTCCGCGCACGAACAGAGTTCGTCCTTGCACGAGGCTGACCTCCGCATCTACGACGCACGGCTCCGCACTTGGCGCACGGTTCGTCACCGTTCCGGTCGGGTCCACAACCACCGTGCCTCCTGCCACATCTGCCACGGCCAGCCACCTGCCGCACTCGATGGCGCGAATCTGCAGCATCTGTCGCTGCTGCACAGCCTGAACCGGCCCCCACTCCCTTGGGTTGTTGCTGGGTGCGATGATCACCTCAGCGCCGTCCTCCACCAGTCGGCGAGGCACGTCCGGGAAGTCCGTGTCGAAGCAGATCGCCACTCCGATCCTGCCAATCTGGGTCTGGATTGCCCGCACGCTGGTCCCGGCGATGCCATCCTGGATGAACGGCACCGTGTGGACCTTCACGTGCCGTCCGACCTCGGTGCCGCTCGGGTCGAGCAGGAGCGCCGAGTTGCGAAAGTCTGCCGCGTTGGCTGGGTTCTCGTGCGCCTTCGCGCCAAACAGAAAGTGGCTGCCCGTCTCCCTGGGCAGCGCGGTGAGCTTGGCCCGCAGCTTCGGCTGCCGCATCGGGTCGCTCACGAAGCTGTACTCAGGCCAGACGATGAGGTCCAGCCTGCGCTCCGCAGCTTGCCGCGAACCTCCGAAGAGCGACTCCTCGTCCTCGGAGTCTGCCTGAACCAGCCTAATCTGAAGTGCGTTCTCTGGACGCACAGTTCGGGTCGGCACCATCAGTACGGCGAACCAAATTGCTGCAATTGCAGTCCTTAGCGTCGGCCTTGCGCTAATAAGCCAACCCGCCATTGCGACGACGACAAAGCTGAGTCCGTAGGACCCGACCACTGAGGCGAGCGAGGCGACCCAGCCAGCATCCACCAGCGCATATCCCAGCCCGAGCATGGGGAATTGCGGAGGCATGATCTCGGAACGCAGGTACTCGATTCCCGTCCATGCCACTGCCGCGAGAAGCCATTCTGGCATGACCGGAAGCCGCAACTTCAGCCACGTGAGCACCGGTCCGAAGAGGCCGGTGTATAACGCGCAGATTGCCCAGAGCGAGACGGCGGCGGGGCCGAAGAGGTGCTTGAGCCACAGAAGGCTGATGCCGAAGAAGACCATCCCATAGCCGAAGCCGAGGTAGAAGCTGTGCCGAACTTCGCATCCGCGAACGCTCCACACAAGCCCTGCCAGGGCAAATGGCAGCAGACACGCGAAGCCCCACGGTGGAAATGCGAGGGCTGCGAGCCCGCCGCTGACGACAGCGCTGAAAATCCTCAACCCCGGTGATGTCATTCGGTCTCCTTCTCGGCTGCGTGCGAGCCCAGTGACCTATCACCACATTGTGCAGCATCCTACTTCGAGTGACATAGGACTTTGGACCTATCTTTGCTGACGCACCATGAACGAGGGCTGGCGTGCACTAGGGGGAGAATAACCGCCAGGGATGCGAGAGTCGCTGAGAAACCTTGGTGGCGGCGAAGGAGTAGGCTCGGGCCGGTTCGCCTGCAGGCGTGGAGTCCGCGTCGAGGTGTGCTGAGGGGGTGGTTATACAGCAGCCTTTGTTCGGGAGGAGCGTCGAGCGCGTCGAATAGGGTATCGGCGAATGAGCGCGTCTGCCGGAAGATCCCACTGATCATGCAAGTTCCGAATCATTTCGATGGTGAGTGCGCGCTTTCGATTCAGAACCTCCTCTACTCGTTGGCGATCACCGATGCACGGCTCCAGGTCCTCCAGCGAGAGACCCTTTGCCTCCATGTAAAATGTCAGCGCATCGATAGGATCCGGCGGGAGTATGGGGTGGTGCTGCTCCTCGTACGCGGATATCAAGGTCGCAAGTACCTCTAGGTGGTCACTCTCCGGTGTGCCTGCGGTTGCTCCCCACAATCGTTCGACATCGAGCAGAGCTGCGTCATATTCGGCTTCTGTACGGACCGGATGGATGTCCATAGTCGCTATCCCCTATACGTACTCGACGTCAATCTTGCCGTAATCTTGGTGATTGCCGATAAACCGGACGAATACAAGACCAGTGTTGTAGTGTATCGCTGCGACCAATCGGTATTCATTGCCCTTAATGTTGAAGACGACCCGGCTGTTGCCCACGACGCTTGCCGAGCGCAAATCACTCCGCACATCCTCAGGGCTCGTCCAGTGAGCGCGCTTCACGTAGTCATGCCAGGCTCGCAGCGGCGCTCCAGCGTCAGGATGCTTCCGCCAGAACTGCCGAAGGGTGCGCTTCGCGATGATCCGCATAGCCAATTATACCGCCTGCATCCGCCGTAGGGCAGATCGATCCTGCTCGTTCAGCACTAGCCAGCTCTCCCGCAGTCTATCGCTCCCTCCTCACTGCCCGCATTGTGCCAGGAGGCAAGCCGACCTTACTGTTCCAAAGGGCTGTCTTCGTGAGTCCTGAGAGTTGTGTGCCGACCAAGCGACACGCGATGAACCCGAGGTTAGGGTGCCTAGCGCGCTGAAGGAATCGGCTTAAGGGAAGCGGTACGTAAGCCCGGTCACACTCAAATCTAACCGCCGAGAGAACCCATGTACACCGAAGACGTCGAGGCGATCCGAAAGCGGATGATGTCGCTGCTGGTGGATGCCCAGACGATGCGGCGTAAGACGGCTCAGTTGGGTCCCGGCAAGTCCGCGAGGAGCCGCGACGCCCATAGCAGCATTACGCTTGCGGCCGATAGCATCGATCTCGCTGTTCGCGAGCTATACCACCTCCTCCCCGAGCATCTTCGCCCGGCAGACCTGCCTCCACTCAGGGGTTCGCGCGAGAAGGGCACGGGCTCATCGGATGGGCGGACGAATCCGGGGCCGCGCCCCGGCGGCAGGATTCCGAGATCCGTGCGATGGCCAAATTGGACCATCGAGCAGATTCTGCATCTTGCGGACGACTACTGGGAGAGACACGGCAAGTGGCCCAATAAGGGCTCTGGCAAACTTAACCAAACCTCTCCTGATACTTGGAACGGCATCGACGTCGCGCTCAACTCAGGAAACAGAGGCCTTCCGGGAGGGACGACGCTTGCCATGCTCCTTGCCCAGCAGCGTGGTGTCTACAGTCGTGCCGCTCGCGTCAGGAAGCTGTCAATAGAACAGATTCTTGAGTGGGCCGACGAGCACTTTGCGCGCACAGGAGCGTGGCCGAAGAGTAAGAGCGGAGCCGTGGTAAGCGCGCCAAGCGAGACGTGGATCGCGATCAACAATTGCCTCAGACTCGGTACACGGGGTCTTGGCACGAGGATATCACTGGCACAAATGCTCGCGACGCAGCGCGGAGCGCAATACCACCTTGGGCAAGTGCCGCTCACCGAAGCCCAGATTCTCTCCTGGGCCGATGCCCACCACGACCGTACGGGGCAATGGCCCACTCGGAAGCCCGGAGAGATTCCAGAGGCGCCGAATGAAGACTGGATGCGTGTGAATACTGCTCTCATCGCCGGAGCCCGCAGCCTGCCGGGAGGCTCTTCACTCGCAAGATTGCTCGCGAAGCATCGAGGCGTGAAGAATCGAAAAGGGGCTGCGCCGCTCAAGGTCGACAAGGTGCTGAAGTGGGCGGATGTCTACTTCAAGCGCCACAGCAAGTGGCCCACTCACATCAGTGGGCCTGTTGAAGGCGGTCCGCCGGGCGAGACGTGGGGTGCTATTGATGCCGCGTTCAAAGCATCCAGGCGAGGCCTAGCGGACTCGGGATTCCTCTCCCTTCACGATCTTCTCGTTGCGAAAAAGGGCAAGATCGCGAAGCACGGCAGCAAGCGCAGGGTGCGCGGGAGTTCGGAGCCCACCGATCAGTCGCCCTAGATGCTTCGGGCTGGATACGCGACGAAGAGCTCGCTGGCCGGTACCCCTTGCGAGTAACCCATCAGTACCGTAAGCAGCAACGTGTCCAATCGGGCATTGCGGACTAGTCCGCAGAGGCGTATCATGTCCTCTACATCCACGATTCAGCCGCATGGGCACCTAAACGAGCTACCGGTTTTCCAGCGACACGGAACCCAATGAACAAATCAGAAGTCGACTCGTTCCCTGCCCATCGCAGCCCGCGAATTCAACCCGGAGACGTTGTGGCGTTGCTCGATCAAGAGAGCGGCCTGTTCGTCGTCGAACTTCCTCTGGACGACGGCACTCGATCGCATGCCTCTGAAGTCGACCCCGCAGTCTTGTGGGCGCCGCTCGCGGAGGCGCTGCTGGGAAAGGAACTCGGCGATCTCGTTCGGTACGCCGTGGAGCGGGACCACCTTGTGGTAGAGGTCCTTGGGCGCGGCGAGGCAGGACTCGCCGCAGCGCATGACGCTGTGTCCGCCGAGGCCGAGGGCGATCTTGCTCTCGCTGCCGCTCTCCTGGAGCAGAGCGGAAACTCCGCATCCGCCGCTCGTAGGTTCGAGCGCGCGGGCGAGCCCCACTCCGCAGCTCGGTGCCTCGAGGCGACCGGCAACTGGGAACGAGCAGCGAGGCTCTACTTCGAGTCGGAGGACTGCCGAAGCGAAGCTCGATGTAGGCAGGCGTTTAGTGACCACATCGGCGCTGGAACAGCGTATGCGAAGGTCAACGACCACGCGAATGCCGCGCGGATGTTTGAGCTAGGGAAGCAGTGGGACACCGCCGCGGAACACTATCGCGCCACGGAGGACCATGCCGGCGTTGGCCGCTGCCTAGAAGCGCTGGGAATGTTCATAGCCGCAGCAGAGTCGTATCGACTGGCGAACGAGCGGTTTCGGGCGGCAGTCTGCAGCACAAATGCAGGAGACAAGGCAAGTGCCAAGGCGGATAGAGTGGCGGTAGCGCACCTGGTGAGCGCAGCCCATTGCAGCGAGAAAGCCGGTGATAATTCGGCGGCGGCAGAGGACTATCGCCTAGCGGGCCTCTTCCGGAATGCTGCTGAATGCTGTGAGAAGGCCGGAAGGTTCAGCGAAGCCGCGGAGTTCTACGACGTGGCGGGCTATTCCGGCGAAGCGCATCGGTGCCGGGCACTCGCGTTCGTGCAGGTCGGCGAACACGCCCGTGCAGCAGAGCTGTTCGACCAAGCCGCAGAACTTGCGTTTTGGGCGGGCGACATACTGTCCCTTCGGCAGCAAGCTGCGGAGTGCAGGCGAATGGGACGAATGTGACCAATGCGATGAATAGGACCCGGCAGCCGAGGACGGTTCCAGGTCTACCGTCGCCGGTCTCCGCCGCGAAGAACCTTCTCCACAAACCCCGGCAGCGACACCAGCACGCACATCATCAGCGGCGCGAAGAGGTAGGCCGCCCAGCCGAGGCTGCCCGAGGCCGCAGGATCCGCCAGCATCGGTCCCACCAGGCTCACAACCATCGAGCCCACCACCAGCAGAATGGCTGCCTTCGCAGCCTGCAGTACGGTCATCGTCCCTCTCCCTTCGCCGATGCTGCCGGCGCGTTCGTTAGCTACACCTCCATTCTGCCAATTTGAGAAGCCCATGGCATGGGCCGATAGTCCCATCTTTTGCGCGAGACGAGAGCCGCCAGTGTACGTCGTCTCGTCGTCGCGCACGTGCGTGAGGCGCCCGTGCCCAGTCTCCGAACGGATTACGTTGCAACATCCTCTCATGAATCTTCGCGCGCAGTGTATTTTCACGCCAGCGGCGGCGCTCCATAGACTATGTAGCAGCGCCACGCCGGAACCCAGGAGGTCGGAATGTATAGGATCAACATTAACGGTCAGGATCACGACGTGGATGTCGATGGAGAGACCCCGCTGCTGTGGGTGCTGCGCGACATCCTTGGTTTGACGGGAACCAAGTACGGCTGCGGCATAAAGGTGTGCGCCGCATGCACGGTGCTGGTTAACGGCGAGCCGGAGAAGTCTTGCGGCTTCTCGGTGGCGGAAGCAGTTGGAACTTCCGTCACCACGATAGAGGGACTGTCGCCCGATCGAAGTCATGTGCTCCAACAGGCGTGGATCGCCGAACAGGTGCCGCAATGCGGCTTCTGCCAATCCGGGATGCTCCTGGCCGCCAGCGCCCTTATGACGGAGTACCCGAACCCCTCCGACAGCCGGATCAACGACAAGATGGACAATATCTGTGTTTGTGGGACTTATCAGCGCATTCGTGCAGCCATTCATCGCGCGGCAGAAGGATAGAGGGAAGAGACGCCATGTCGACATTAGAGATTACCAAGGGAACCGTGGTGAATCGCCGCCAGTTCCTAGCCACAACAGGCGGCCTGCTCCTGGCTTTCAGCTTTGAGGACAACCATCATGCCGCCGAGGCGCAGGGCCTGCCGGGTACGCAGGTGACGGGATTTGTGCGAATAGGCGCCGACGAGTCGATCACCGTGCTCGTGGGCGGCGGAGAGATGGGCCAGGGAATCTACTCCGGGCTTGCCCAAGGCGTGGCAGAAGAGCTGATGGTGGACTGGGAGACCGTTCAAGTAGGTCCCGTCGCCGCCGGCCTCTCTTGGCTTAGCGGGGGAAGCACTGGGATTAGGCGTCGGCTTACCTCGATGCGTACGGCAGGCGCCGCGGCGCGTGAGATGCTGATAGCCGCCGCTGCCGAGCAATGGGGAGTGCTGCCGAGTGTGTGCTCTGCTGCGCACGGCATGGTGACAAACTCGATAACGAGCGAGACTCTCTCGTACGGATCCCTCGCTGTACGAGCCGCAGCGATGCCGGTACCCTCGGCTCCGCCACTGGTTCCGAGCAGCGCCTTTCGAATCATCGGCACGTCGGTTGCGCGGCCTGATCTCCCAAGCAAGACGGACGGCAGCGCCATTTTCGGCCTTGACGTGATGCTGCCGGACATGTTGTTCGCGGTCGTAAAGCACTGCCCGGTCTTTGGCGGCACTCTCCGCTCCACTCCGCCGCGCCCACCCGGCGCAACGCATGTGGTGCCCCTGGGAAATGCCGTAGCAGTCGTTGCAACGAACACTTGGCAGGCCATGGAGGCGGCTCGCAAGCTGGAGGCCAGATGGAACTTTCCCGCAGGCTACCTCAACATCGATAGCGCTGTGATCCGTTCCCAAGCTCAGAACTTGATTGTGAACGGGCCGGCGGTCGTCGCAGAGTCTCGTGGCGATGTTGCAGGAGCTTTTGCCGGCGCGGCAAGCACTTTTCAGCGGAACTACTACGTCCCCTACTTGGCTCACTGCTGCATGGAGGTGCTTAGTGCAACGGTACACTACGATGGCGAGACTTGCGATATTTATGCTCCCACCCAGGCACCGAACGCAGTGCTTGGCGCCGCGAAGGCAGTTACAGGCTTGCCTGCCGACAAGATCAATGTTGTGCCCACCTTCATGGGCGGAGGACTAGGTCGGAAATTTGAGGTCGACTACATTACGCAGGCGCTGAAGATCGGAATGGCTCTCAGAAAGCCGGTCAAGCTAATGTGGCCCCGCCCGGAGGACATGCAGCACGACCAGTATCGCCCGATGGCGCTGGTGCGAGTGCGAGCTGCAATGGACGCGAGCGGCAACATCACCGGGTGGGCGGCTCGCACCGCAACGCCGTCGATCCTTGGCCAGCGTGGCCCGCTGCCCCCGAGCGGGGTCGATAGTCAGGCTGTCGAGGGCCTTGTTAACCTGTCCTATGGCTTCGGGAGCAGGCTGATAGAGTTTGCGCGCCACCCGGCTTTGGTTCCGGTTGGCTTCTGGCGCTCCGTTGGGGCGTCCATTAATGGGTTCGTCACCGAGAGTGCAATTGATGAGATTGCTCTTGCGACTGGAGCAGATCCGGTAGTCCTGCGTAGGCGACTGCTCGCGGCCGACCCGCGCAGTCTGGCCGTCCTGAATGCCGCAGCGGAGCTTGGCGAATGGTTCAGTCCAGTTCCTCCGGGGCGCGCACGAGGGATTGCGCTCGTGTGGTCGTTCGGCTCCATCGTGGCTGAGGTGGCGGAGATATCGGTCCCGGTCGCCGGCACGATCAAGGTCCACCGCGTCTCCTGCGCCGTGGACTGCGGCATGGCCATCAATCCGAATTCGGTGGAGGCTCAGATGCAAGGCGGTATCACCCACGGGCTAAGCGCAGCACTATGGGGCGAGGTGCCCATGAAGGCAGGCAGGGCGACCACGCGCAACTTCAGCAACTATCGTGTGCTCCAGATGAGGGAGTCTCCGCAAGTAGACGTGCGAATAATCAACAGCGGCGCGCCACTGGGAGGCATTGGTGAGCCCGGCGTACCACCCATCGCCCCGGCGCTTGCCAACGCCTATGCGCGCCTGACTGGCCGGCGCGTTCGGTCCCTCCCGTTCTTTCCAGGTGCAACCATGGGGGACGACTAGCATGAATGAGATAGAGGCGATTATTCGCCTCGCGAAGGAGTCCACAGCCGATCCTCCCATCGCGATGGCAGTGGTGGTAGAGATTGACGGCTCTGTCTATCGGCGGCCAGGGGCGCGGATGCTGATTACCGCCTCCGGACGCACCGCAGGCACCATTAGCGGCGGCTGCCTTGAAAGCGATATTCGCGAGCGTGCCGCCATGGTAGCCGCGAGCGGACATCCGGTGGTCGTGACCTACGACTCGTCCGCGCCCGAAGACATTGTCTTCGGGCTCGGCTTGGGCTGCAATGGGGTGGTGCGCGTCCTCATAGAGCCCATGACGGAGGCTGGGTCGCTGCTCTTGGAGGTTCTGGAGGAGGTCGTCTCACTTCGTCGCACTGCCTCAATAGCAACCGTGTACAGATGTGAGTCAAGCTTTCCAGATGCCCTGGGCTGTCGAGCCTTGCGGCGAAACGGAGCCGATCAGTTCACATGCGAGGACTCGCTTGTCTCCGCAGCCCTTGCGCACGCGCTGACCAGCGCCCCAGCATGGAGGCAATCCAGTAGGAACGTGAGCCTCCCGGACGGCCGGCAGGTCGGTATTCTGGTGGAGCAGGTCGCGCCCCCGCCCAGTCTCGCAGTGTTTGGCGCGGGCGACGATGCGATGCCGCTGGTCTCCTTCGCCAAGGGCCTCGGCTGGCACGTCACAGTTGTCGATTCGCGCTCGGCCTACGCGACCAGAGACCGGTTTCCTTGTGCGCACTCTCTTCTGTGTGTTCCTCTCGAGGAATTGGGTCAACTCACAGCAGACCTGCTCCAGCCAGACTCGCTTGCCGTCGTGATGACGCACAGGTACCTCACCGATAAGGAGCTTCTGAAGCTGCTCCTGCCAATCGGTCTGCGCTACCTGGGCGTGCTGGGACCGAAAACGCGCACATGCAGGCTGCTTCAGGAGATCGAGGAGGAGGGATTCGACCCGCGCCTGGCCTCGTTTGATCGAGTGAACAGTCCGTGCGGGCTCGATATCGGCGCGGAGACGCCCCAGGAAGTGGCACTTTCGATAGTTGCCGAGATGCAAGCGGTGCTCGCGGGCCGCGCCGGAGGCTCGCTGAGGAATCGCCGAGGACGCATTCACGATGCGATGGAGCCTCACTCGGCTGCAGCATGACGTCAGGGCAGGTTGGAACCATAGTGCTCGCCGCTGGAGGCTCCAGCCGAATGGGCCGCCCGAAGCAGACACTCTGCTATCAGGGCCAAAGTCTGGTGCTCCGAGCGGCGCTCGCAGCGCACAGCGCTACTGGAGCTGAACCCGTGGTGGTGGTGGGCGCCAACGCCGAGTTGGTCGACGCAGAGTTGGCCGAGGCTCCCGTCCGAACCGTCGTAAACGCAGATTGGAGCCTGGGGATAGGCTCGTCGATCAGGTGCGGCCTAGCCGCACTGCTTCGCGCGGCGCCCGAGGTCACTGGGGTGCTGCTGGTTCTTTGCGACCAGCCGCTGGTGACCGAGGAGCACCTTAAGTCTATCGTTTGTAGCCATTTGGCCGACCAGGGCCGGGTCATCGCCTCGGGATACAGCGGCACTATGGGAGTGCCGGTTCTGTTTCCCAGAACGCTCTTTGGTGCGCTGCAGGAACTGGCGGACACCAGCGGCGCGCAGGGCATTATCACGCGGCACACGGATTGCCTCGTGGTGGTCGATTGTGCGGCGGCCGCAGTGGATGTGGATACAGAGGCGGACTACGCCGCTCTCGCTTGACCACGACTATTGCAGATGCGCCTGCAGATAGTCCTTGTAGATAGAGGATCGCCACGCAGCCGTACGCGGCTCATCCCCAACGAGTATTCCCGCGCTCTTCAAGCGGTAAAAGCTCTTCTCGTCCGGACAAGGGCTGCCTGCCAGAAGTCCGCGTACGACAGAGCAGAGCGAGGCGTCGTGAAGGAGAGCATGCTCCATTCGCTGCAGGTGGTCGCCGTAGCATCCAGACTCATGGGCGGCTTCCGCTTCCAGAGACGTGATATCCATTGGTCGGGTGGCAAGTTCGTAGAGACCCCGATGGACCAGGTACGGACTCCCGCCGACCAGTTGATAGAACCGCTGCAGTTGATCCTCACTCTCCAAAGGCGAGCCATATCTGGCGCTCAGATTGCTAATCTGGTCCAGCGTGAAGTCATGCAGGGTGAGCTGCAGGCCGACGTTGAACGGCGACTGATTGAGGTCGTCGATGAGAAGATGGACCTCGGTTGCATAGGCCATGGCCAGCGTGAGCCGGTCCCAAGACTGGTGAGGCTCGAGCGCTCGGGCGTTGTGCCACGAGCGAAACAGCGCGAACACCGCGGTACTGAAAGGATAGGCAAAGAGCCTGTCTACCTCGTCAATGCCCCACACCAGCGAAGCTGGAGTGTGTGCCAGGGCCTGTTCGCACAGATAGCGCTGCAGGTTGCGGTTCGGTCCTCGCGAGGGGTTCCATACGTCGGCAGGCTGCACCGGAAGGTCAAGTTGGTCGGCTAGGTCCTGCGCAAGCGCGCGGCAGAAGGCCTCTGTCGAGGTCCAGTGCTCCTCGCCGAGGCTCTGCAGATCGGTCAAGACTACCCGGGACCCGGTCGCGCGGGCGTGCTGGAGGCTGCGAGCCAGCAGAGAGGTTTTGCCGGTCTGGCGGGGACCTTTTACCAGCACGATGCTCTCGTGTCGGAGAAGAGCATCCGCAAAGAGCTTGTCGGTGGGCCGCTCCACATAGAACTGAGATTGGAGCAGCAGCGCTCCTCGCGGCGCGCTCAGCGTGCCGGCATCTTGCGGCGACTCTTCGGGAGGTGCAGCCGTTTCTGAATGGATCCGGCGCAGCAGGTCCGTCATCTCGGCAGGCGGATCCAGCTTGTACTTCGTCTGGGTGTACTTTCGGCAGTTCTCATAAAGGCTGATTGCGGAGAGGCGTTCGCCGCTCTGCACCAGCGCCTTCATCAGGTCGCACCATCCCCGCTCCTCGGTCGGGTTCAGGTTGACGTATTGGCGAAGATAGGTCACCGCGCCGGCCGGATCCTGGTGGGCCATGCGGTCGGCAGCCACGAGCTTGAGCGCATCCAAGTGCTTGCGCCTGCGCTTCTCCCGCTCCTGCAGAATCCAGGGGTCCTTCACCTCGTCCCAGCCTTCGAGTAGAGCGCCGCGCTGGCAGAGGCCAACCGCCAATTTCAAGGAGTCGATATCTCTGGAGACCACCGCGGAATCGAATGCAATAACATCTGCCTTAACGCCCTCCAGGTCGAACAGCAGAATGCCCTTGGGCGACTGAAGGCGCCATGCGTGCTCTGCAAGCGCCCGGCGCAGATGAGACACGGCCTGGTGAAGGCTGTCCAAGCTGCCCGAGGCGGGCCAGAGCCTCTCCGAAATTAGTTCCGTCTTCAAGGGGTGACCGTGCTGAAGGGTGAGCAGCGCTAGGAGCCGCTCGCCGTCGCGTTTTTGCAGGTCTGGGATCGCTGCATCTCCGAGGCGCGCCTCAAAGGCACCGAACAGCGTGAGAGAAAGGGCCCGACGAGCCGCATCCCTGTGTGTTGCGGCCTCGCCACTCGGCAAGGGATGTGTATCGTTCACCTGATTGTACTCCGGGTCGTTCCAGAGGCATCTATTTCCGCTAAGGGGTCTGCCCGAAAGAACCGGATGTCCGGGCCAGGGTAGCAGGTCATCAATGTGTCGCCGTCGGGCGTGAACTGCACCCGCATGGACGTGCCGCTTTTAAGGGTCAGAGTCAGACGCCACGTGGCCGTGTTCCACAACTTCACAACAGGGTCATTTCCGCTTGTAGCCAGCGTCTTGCCATCCGGTGAAAAGACGACTGTCTTGGTTGCGCCGGAGTGGGCCTGGAAGCAGGTCTTCTGCGTCCACGAGTGCGTGTCCCAGATAGTAACCTCTCCGGTTGCCGCGCCTGTCGCGAGCAGTCGACCGTCCGTCGAGAATGCAAGAGGGCCGTTACCGTCTCGTATTGGCCTGAGAACAGGAGCTGCCAATTTCCAGGTCCGAGTGTCATAAACACGACTAGAGCCGTCTAGACCAGCGATGCCCAGCCATCGGCCGCTCGCGGACAAGGCCGCTTCAACTCCATCCAGCTTCTTTAGCTCGCGCCGAGCCGCTAGATCATAGAGTACTATCTTGTTTCCATTCGCCAACGCCAGCAGCATTCTGGCGGGGGACGGCCAGAACCATGCCCAGCCCATGTCCGAGTCAGCGATCTCGCCGACCTGCTTCTGCGCGGCGATATCCCAAACGAGTAGCCTCTTAAAGCCCCCTGGCTGGTAGACCACCAGATACGCGAGCTTTCCGTCGGCGGAGTAGGCCACCGGTTGTCCCTGACCGTAGCGGCGGTCCCACCTGATAACATGTAACTTCTGCAGGGTCCTGGTGTCCAGGAGCCTCACCTCGCTGCCCGGCGAGCGCTTCGTTGCGACTATTTCGCCGTCTGGTGAAAACAGGGCAGAACTGCCGGCAACCCTATTCAAACTGTGCTTCGGAGCGGTGTCCCAAAGCTTCACCGTTGAATCGGCTCCGGCCGACGCCAGGGTCCGTCCGTTAGGAGCGAAGGCCAAGGCCCATACTTCGCCCTGATGGCCACGAAGGACGCGCGGTTCCTGCTTTGTCCCCATCTCCCACAGCCGAACCGTGCTGTCGGTGCTGCATGAAGCCAGACGCCGGCCATTTGGGGAGAATGCCAGCGAATAGACCCATTCGCGGTGCCCCATCGGCGCTTCTTGGCTCCTCCCATTGGCTGGGTCCAGGATTGAGACCTTGCCGTTGGCGGCCCCGACCGCAAGCCACTGGCCGTCCGGAGAAAATGTCGCACAAATGACTCGTCCTTCTCCCATCCGCCTCGTCCGCCTTTCGTACGGGTCCCACAGCGCGACACCCCCGTCTGGGGCCGCGGCGGCAACCATGCGGCCATCCGGCGAGTAACTGACGAAGTTCGTGCCTGCAAAGGAAGCGACAAACCGGCGAGCGGCTAGGTTCCAAAGCCGCACCGATGACTTATTACCCGTTATGGCGAGAAGCTTGCCGTCCGGCGAGTAAGCCATGTCGTCCTGCACATGTGTAAGTCCGGTGGCGGGAATGCTGCCAATCCGGCGGCGCGTGGCAAAGTCGCACAGTGTCACCCTGTCTGCACCCGAGGCAGGTCCAAGATCCTTGATGTCACGAGGAGGGTTCGCGGAGCCCTCTCGAACGGCAAGGGTCTTGCCGTCTGGAGAGAATGCGATCGAGCCTCCGGCATTCACATTGCGCAGCGCGGGCAGCTCTCGCAGGGTCGCCGAGTCATACAGGCGGACACCTTCGTCGCCGCAGCGAAGCGCCAGAATTCGGCCGTCCGGCGAGAACCTCACGCCTCGCGACCTTACCGGAATCGTCCGGCGGCTCTGATCTTGCGTTTGCCGCCAGAGGAGGCGCCACTCGAAAGTCCGAAGGTCCTCCTCGCCAGGTTTCGGGCGATAGGGCTCCAGCAGGCTGCGGGCACGGGCCAGGTTGTGCTCTTCCAGGGCATGCTGCGCCAGATACACGTCCGCAGCATAGAGGTTGTGGCGCAGGACCGCGGCAGAGGCTACTACTTCGGCCTCTTTCGCTCGTGCCTCACGGGCATTGCGGAAGGCAGCTAACGCGAACACACTGATGACGGCGAGGACTCCCATTGACACTGCGGATGTCCGCAGGATACCGCGCCTGTACGCCGCCCTCTGCCGCCTCACCTCCACATCCGGCATATTCGTCCGTACCCACTCTCGGTCGAATGCCAGAGAGTAGATGCGGTTCCTGACCCCCAGGCGGCCCGAAACTGATCGAACGATACCGGATAGGCGGAGGTGGTCAAGCAGGGCGTTGGTGTCATCGTCTGGGATGTTCTCTCCCGCCCACACCTGTCCATAGAGCCCGAGGAGGCCGGCCACGTCAGCTTTTCCGTGTAGGAGGCGGTCACGCACAAAGACCAGATTGCTGTCGAGCCTACGCGCCCGCTGAGTTAGGAACAGGTCACTGCACACGCGGTCGACATCGTACACAGATTCAATATCGTTTCGGTCGACTACTGTTCGGCACAACTGCTGCGTTAGGTACGGATGCCCCCCAGTCCAGTAGAGCACCCTCTCCACCAGCTTAATGCCTGTGCCGACATGGCTGCATAGGCCAATGGTCAAGACAGCCGCCTCATTCGGGCTGAAGTCGGTTAGCTCGATGCGAGTGCCGATGTTGAAGGGAGTCATTCCCACGTCCTGGATCAGGTCAGAAGGTGTGGTTGCGCCCAGCAGGCAGAAGGCCAATCGTTCGATTTTCCTATCTGACGCTCGCCGGTTATAGCACTCGCGAATGCCCGCAAAGAACTCGTCCGTGCGAAACGGCAGGCTGCGCACAATGTCTATCTCGTCCACGAAGATCACCACGCGTCCCGGTGTGCGAGACAGCAAGACCTCCTCGATGGCCTTGAACCAGCGCTGCAGCGGTCCCAACTGCAGGTGCGTTTCCCAGAATGCAAGAAGCTGTGCTTCCAGGCCGCATCCCAGCCCCTCCAGCAGTCCGAAATACCACTGCTCGGGAGAGACGTCAAGTCCGACGGCGGTGAGGTCGAGCTTGACGACGGTGACCCCCTCCGCTTCGAGCCGAGCGGCCGTTCGGATCATCAGCGAGGACTTGCCCATCTGGCGCGCATCGAGGACGTAGCAGAAGTCGCCCGCAAGAAGGCCGGAAAACAGCGCGTCGTCGGCCTGCCTGCGCACATACGAAGCGGCGTCCCCACGCAGAGTCCCCCCAGCTACATAGAACGGCGTGCGAGGTGAACGTGCCTGCGGTTCTGATCGTGCTGGTTCGATTTCTATGGACTCCTGAAGTTGACAGCAGGGCTGCCCGGACCGGCGCTTCCTCATTTGATTGTACCGATGAATGCTGAATTCAGTGCATGGTCAGGGTCCGGTCAGGTTCTGGTTAACCGCGAGACTGCGAGGATTCCGCAGTCAGGAACACGTCCCGCACGGGTCCACGGCGTCCTGATATCCTGTTGCTCACAGGGCGCCGCACCGGTGCGTCGGGAAGAATCACCGACCCGAATCTCGCTCCACTCATCGCATAAAAGGGAGGATGAAATGCACGTGAACAAAGCCCGCCTCATAGCTTGCAGTGGTCTTATCGCATCTGCGTACTTCGTCATTCATGTCACCGAAGCGAGGCGACTCAAGCCATCAGGGCGCGAGCAGGGCGCACCGCTTTCACAGAAGCAGATAATGGACCGCTCCGAGGCCCTCCTGCCCGCACTCGATCTACCTCCCGGCGAGGTCGTGTTGAGATTCAGGCGAAATTCAGACCCTAAGCGCAGATCCAGCACGGTGGTAGTTGAGACTCAGGAGAGCGTGTATCGTGCACACATCAACTGGGACACGAACTCTGGTAGGATTTGGGACATTGGCATTCGCTCGCATAAACTGCCTCTTGCGCGCCCTTTGGGCAGCGCGGAAGTGGTGGCACGTTCGAGGAATCTCGTCGTAGCCGCCTGCGCAGGCGAAGGTGATGTGAAGCTGATATCCGCAGCGCCGGCGCAAGACGATATGTGGTCGGTACGGTGGCGCGTTGGTGGAGGTGCGGCACTTATTCAGATTAATGGCCGCACGAGCGACATTCGGCACTTCGAGTTCGTTGATGCCGACACCGGCATTTGACAAACGCTTCCCAAGGACCTAGAGCGCACTCATCGGTGAGATCCGTTCCGTAGGGCGCCGCCGGGCGTTCGCGTGGGGGCCGGATCTCCTAGTGCAAACTCGACTGCTTTTTCCAGAGTCATCACGCGCCCCTCCTCCCATGCCGCCTCATAGCCATGTTCCCCAAGCGCGGTCTGGAGGAGGGCAAGGTCGCCATCCAGGACCCGGCGTTCCGAGGGCGAGAGCGGCGCACCAACACTATCGCGCAAGGCACCGACCGCTCCAGAGAGGCAGGCGGCGCGCGAGAACTGCCCTTGCGACCTGGCGAGATGGGCTAGGCCCGCAAACACCTCGGAAATCCCGTATTTTTCGCCTAGGTCGTGGCATATCGTTAGGCTTTCGTTGTGGCATTCACGGGCCGTGTCGTAGTCCCCTTGCTCCCTTGCCATCAGCCCCAGATTGCTGAGAGACATTGCGATTCCGCGCTTGTCGCCGAGTTCACTCCGTATCGCCAGGCTTTCGTCATGGAAGGCTCGCGCAGAAGTGTAGTCCTTCTGATTACAGGCGATGAGACCCAGGTTGTTCAGGCAGCTGGCTGTGCCATATCGATCGCCCATCTCGCGGCATAGGTTGAGGCTCTCCAAGTTCCATGCACGCGCGGCATCCAGGTCGCCCTGTTCGTTGGCGACGAGGCCCAGGTTGCTGAGGGACATCGCAACACCGCGTCGGTCGTCTAGGTCTCGAGATATCATCAGGCCTTCGCTGAGGAAGGCTTGGGCCGACGGGAAGTCACGTTGGTCGTAGGCCACTAGGCCCAGACTGTTGAGGCAGTGAGCAACGCCGAAGGAATCATCCTCCGCACGGCAAATCGCCAATCCTTCACTGTGGCAGGCGCGCGCTGTTTCATAATCTCCCTGCTCTCTCATCACGAGGCCCAGGGTATTGAAGCACAGGACTATGCCGCGTTTGTCGCCGAGCTCCCTGGCTGTCTCCAGACTCTCTACCAGGTATTCGCGTGCCGCGGAGTAATCGCCCTGCATTCTGGCCAGACCCGCCGCGGTGTTGAGCGCCTCCCCTCGAAGACCCTGCGTCTGTCGGTCTCCTGGAAGCGACAAAGCCGCGGCGAGGGCTGCCCGTCCCTCGGTGAAGTAGCCATAGATTTCCCAGAATCTCGATAGAGCTACGGATAAACGCAGACCCATTTCCGCGCCGTCAGGAGCGCTCTTGCAGAGGTTGAGGGCAGCGCGCAGATTATCATGTTCTATCTCAAATTGCCTCAGTCGGTCTCCCTGTTTCGCACCTGCACTTAGGTGTGGCGCTGCCTCCTCCGCCAGCGTTAGGAAGTACTCGAGGTGTCTCCTCTGGGCGGCCTTCTCTTGGCCCACCGCACGCAGTTTCTCTCGTGCAAACTGTCGAGTTGTCTCCAAGAGGCGGTAGCGGCCCGGCCCGCTGGGCTGCGGCTCGTAGAGAAGCAGGGACTTGTCCACAAGTCCAACCAGAAGGTCCACCACACGGCGAGATCGGAGTTTCGCGGTGCCGCTCACTCGCCTTCTGTCTCCTCGTTATTGCTGCAGACCTGCTCCGCGGCGTCCAGCGTGCAGCCGCCCGCGAACACGGAGAGAAGGTTCAACATCTCCTGTTCCTCTTCTTCTAGAAGGCTGTAACTCCAGTCCATCGTCGCTCGCAGCGTCTCCTGACGGGGCTGCGTGCGGCTGCCGCTCCGAAGCAAGCGGAGATGGTCATCCAGATGCGCTGCGATCTCCTCGACCGACAGCGCCCGCGTTCGCGCCGCGGCCAGCTCTATCGCCAGCGGGATGCCGTCCAACTGAACGCATATCTGCGCAACCGTGTCCGCCTGGTGAGGAGCCAGGCGAAAGTCGGCGTTGTTCCATTCGGCTCGCTCCACAAACAGGCGCGTTGCTTCGTAGTCCATGAGGAGAGTCGGCGCGTTCTTGTGCTGCGAGAACGCCATGTCCGGCGGCGGCAGCGACAGCGACGGGACGCGCCAGAGGCGCTCGCCGGGGATGCGCAGCGGCTCCCTGCTGGTCGCCAGGACGCTCAGCTGCGGGCAGGCGAGCACCAGCGCCTCCACCAAATTCGCGCACCCTGCGACCAGGTGTTCGCAGTTATCCAGCACGAGCAGCAAGTCTTTATGAAGCAGGTAGTCTTGCAGAGTCTCGGTCTCGGAGCGTCCTGGCTCCTCGCGCATGTCAAATAGCGCTGCGATTGCCCGTGGCATCAGAACCGGGTCGGAGAGAGGGGACAGATCAATGAACCGCACTCCATCGGCGTAGTCATCGGCAACCTGTTCGGCCGCGGCAATTGCAAGACGGGTCTTGCCGACACCTCCCGCCCCTGTAAGCGTCACAAGCCGCGCCGACACCAGGCAGTCATGCACGGCTCGGATCTGCTGTTCGCGTCCAACCAGACGGCTCAGCGGATGGGGCAGGCAGCCGAGAGCGGATTCGGAGCTAGGCTGAGGAGATGCAGCAGCGAGGGGCGCGGCGCGCTCCGGCCGCAGCCTCTGAATCTCGCGGAACAATGAGACAGTTTCGGGCGATGGGTCGGCGTTAAGTTCCCGATGCAGGAGCAGGCGGAATTCGCGATAGGTCCGTTTCGCGCCCGCCAAATCTCCGGCAGCTGCATGAGCCCGCAGGAGCGCCCGCTGCGCGGTTTCACGCAAAGGGTCGACGGCGACGGCGCGGTGCAGATGGCTGATTGTTCCTGCCGTGTCCCCACGCGCGGCAGCTTGTGCCGCCAGCGTCTCCAGTGCCGTCAGAAAGGCCTCTGTACGCACCGATCGCTCCGCAAGCGCCCAGGCTTCGTCAACGCCCTCCAGCAGCGGCCCGCGATAGAGCGCGACCGCCGTCCGCAGAGGATGAGGGATGAAGGATGAGGGATGAGGTGTCTGCTCTTCTCCCTCATTCTTCTGCTTGATAGCCGCGTCGAATAGGGTGAGGTCACAGGCCGCGCCGGAGAGGTCGAAGCGAAGCGTGTGCGGCGTAGGGGAGCACAGGCGAAAGGCTTCGGAGCCGAGCGCATGGCGTAAGTCGGTCAAACTCCTTCGCAGATTACTAAGGGCGCCCCAAGATTCGCTGTCGGGCCAGAGCGTCTCCGCGAGCCAAGCGCGCTCGGTGGCGCGGTCATGGCGCAGGACGAGCAGGGCGAGCAGGTGCTCTCCCTTTCTCGTGCGAAGGCGCGGAAGCGGTCGGCCCAGAACACGCACCTCTAGCGGGCCCAGGACACGGATCTCTAGGGGCGCCGTGCCGACGGTGTCCTCTGTTTCCAGCATCACTGTCTCCAACCGGTTCAGGGTCTTCTCATCTCCCTAGCAGCCCAATACTGCTTCGAAATGTGCATTTCTTGCAAGAAGTTCTGCTGACCACACGCTTCTTCCTGTTCTTGACCACGTTCCTGACCACGTGGCTCAATTATCATGTACATAACAAGATCAATCCACACTGATCTCGAAAGGAGCAGGTAATGTTCTCAAAGCGTAGCCTCTCTCTCGTCAGCGCCCTTCTGTTTGCGGCTCTGGCCGCGCCGCAAAGGTCATCGGCCCAGATCATCTTTGCGACGAACTTCGACACCCCGCTGTACATCAGCGGTCTTCCGCTCGTTGGGCAGGACGGGTGGACCGCCCCCGGTTTCTTGAGCCCCTTCGCAGCAGTCATTTCCACGGACAAGCCGCGCCAGGGAAGGCAGACGGTGCGGGTTTGGGGCGGAGACCTGGAACATCAGGACTTCATTAATGAAGTCACCGCGGGATACTACGACGCCATCGGATCCTTCCGGTGTCCGCCAGTGGACTATGACACAGGAGGTACACGGGTTGTACGGGTTTCGGCCCATGTGCGGGTTGATGGCCCGCAGACCGCCTCGGGAAACAACTTCTTCTCGGCCTCCATCGTAGCTGTCGGCTATGACGGCAACGGCGACAGCAGCGGGATTGGTGAACTCACCATCTCCTCCGACGGGCACGTCTACGGCGCCTCGAACAACGACCTTGTTCCCACGTTTCTGTTTAGCGCGCCCGTCACGCTCGGCGAGTGGCATGAGTTGGCCATCGTAGATGATTTTGGCGCCCGCACCTATTCGTTCTACGTGGACGGTCAATGGCTGGGGACATTCCCCTTCGATCCATCTACCACTTCGAACCTCTTGCGGCGCGCCACCATGCTGGCGTATGCGGCACCGGACACGGCGACCTTGAAAAAGGCGAATTACAACGCTCACTACGACCATTTCTCGATCAAGGTCACCGGAAAGTAGCTGCTTTGAGGCGGCGCTCACCTCATAGGTGGGCGCCGCCTCATTCTCCTCTTACCTTATGGCGATCTCGATGTTCACGTTGATTGTCCATCAGGCGCTTTCACACAGGCTCTGCCGAATTTGACAAACGCCGCACAAGGACCTAGAATACACTCAGCGACGAGATCCGTTCTGTAGGGCATCGCTGCTGAGAAAGGTCCCATGACAGAACCTCCTTCTACCAGTCCTGCCGCGCCAAGACTCTTGGGCGCGCACATGCCGACGGCCGGCGGCATCAGCAAGAGCCTCATCTCAGGCAAAGCGATCGGCTGCACGGCGATTCAGCTGTTTACCGGCAGCCCGCGCCAGTGGCACCACCCTCCGCTAGACCCCGAAGTCGCCGCCGCGTTCAAAGTAACCAAGGCCGAGACAGGCATCGCCTTCACGGTGGCGCACGACAGCTACCTCATTAACCTGGCCGCGCCGGATTCTGAGATTCTGGAGCGCTCTCGCAAGGCGTTTCGGCGAGAGCTGGACCGGGCCGAGGCGCTGGACATTCCATGGGTTGTGACCCACATGGGCGCCCACCTGGACAGCACCGAGGAGGCAGGAATCGCTCTCCTCGTGGAGAGCCTCCGCGCCATTCTTGAGGAGACCGAGGGATACTCCGCCGGCATTGCGCTCGAGACCACCGCCGGCCAGGGCACGGGCCTCGGCTATAGGTTTGAGCAGATTGCCAGGGTGATGGAAGGCGTGGGACCGCATCCACGACTGGGCGTCTGCCTAGATACCTGCCACATCTTCGTGGCAGGCTACGACATTCGCACGAAGGCCGCGTACGAGCACTCTTTTGGGGAGTTTGACCGGCTTATCGGCTACGATGCGCTCAAGGTGATCCACTGCAACGACGCCAAGAAACCGCTAGGCAGCCGCGTTGACCGGCACGAGCACATCGGCGACGGCGAGATAGGAATGGAGGCTTTTCGGCTCTTGGTCACAGACCCAAAGCTGGTACACGTCCCCATCATTCTCGAGACACCGGATTCCGATACAATGCACGCGGTCAACCTGGATCGCCTCAAACGACTTGCCGCATCGCAAAGTCTCGGAATTCGAGTGAAGGTGCGGCTCTTCGGCCACTTCAGCGACTTGAGCGACACGGTAGAGGAGGTCGACTTGCCCGCGAATTCCACTGTTGCAGACCTTGCAAAGCTGCTTGGCGAGCGGGATGCACGGCTTTCGGGCCTACAGACCGCCTGCCGTGCCGCAGTCAACGAAGAGTATGTACAGAGCACCGCCGTTGTGAACGAGGGCGATGAAGTGGCCTTCATCCCGCCGATGAGCGGAGGGTAAAATCGCAATGGGTTTCATCGTCTCCGAACCGATAGATGTCCGTGCCATCGAGGCAGAGGTATCGCAGCAGAGCAACGGCGCCGTCTGCACCTTTATTGGCCAGGTTCGCACTCGCTCAAGGGGCCGAGACGTCGCCTACCTGGAGTATGATGCCTACGTGCCTATGGCCGAGAAAATGCTGGCGGACCTAGTCGAGCGTGCCTGTTCTCGGTGGGACGTGACAGTTGCCCTTAAACATCGCATTGGACGCATCGAGCTTGGCGCGGCGAGCGTGGTGGTGTGCGTGGGAAGTGAGCACCGCGCAGCGGCGTTTGAGGCGTGCCGGTGGTGCATCGACACCCTGAAGGAGACCGTTCCCATTTGGAAGAAAGAGGTCTGCCCGGACGGTGAGTTTTGGATTGAGGGCGAGGACGCGGTTAAGGCGGGATAATGAAGGCGCTTGCCGCACTTTTGGGAGTGGGACTCGTGGTTGTCGCCAGCGTTCTGCTCTGGCCGCGCCTCACCGCAATGACGCGCGGCTCGAGCGGAGTGCGAAAGCCATCCGTTGAGACCGCATCGACCGCAGTAGGTAATGACTCCGCGCTGAAGGCGCCTCTCACCGCGGATGAGCAGAAACGCGAGGAGCTTGCCACGCAGCGTGTGCCGTTCTACCGAATGCTGCGGGCGGACTTTCCTGATCTCGTCGTGCGATTTGGAGTGACGGAGTCGCTCGATACGCTCGACCTGGTGGTGAGCGGAGAGGAGCCGGCAAGGATTACCGCCGTGGTGGACAACGCCGTGGCGCCATCTGCAGCAAAATATGGATTTCGGAGGGTGCGGTTCCTGGTGGCAAACCCACCGCATTCTATCGAGCCGTTTCGAGTGGTGGCAGAGAGTGCGGATGACGGCTCCGGCAACTGGAATACGTTTCTCAAGTAGCCATTAACAGAATTGGATTGCCCATAGAATGTCTCGCCCCCTCATCGGAATAACGTGCGCCACTCTCGCCGAACCCAAGTCATCGGTTCCATTCAAGGACCAGATCAATGCGGCCTACAGCCATGCGGTTCGGATGGGCGGCGGCATTCCGGTTCTCTTGCCGAACCACGCAGAGGCGAAGGAGACGCTAAGCAGGCTCGACGGTGTGCTGCTCTCGGGCGGTGTGGACGTGCAGCCATCTCATTACGGCGAGGCGACTCACCCGTCTTGCGAGGTGGACCCAATCCGGAACGACGCGGAGCTTGCGCTCATCCGCGAGGCTGTAAAGCTGGGGATGCCGATACTCACCATCTGCCGCGGCATACAGTCGCTAAACGTCGCACTGGGAGGCTCGCTTTACCAGCACCTGCCCGAGCAGCTCCCGTCGGATATCGGTCATCGGCAGACGCAGTCTCGAAACGAGGCGAGCCACACGATTCGCATTGAAGCCGGAAGCCTGCTTGCCGAGGCTATTGGCGCGGAGGAGATGCAGGTAAACTCATTTCACCACCAAGCGGTGGCGCGAATCGCAGATGGTTTCGTTTCGACCGCTCATGCTCCCGACGGAGTCGTTGAGGCGATACAGCCCGAAGACGGCGCATTTGTTCTAGCCGTTCAGTTTCATCCGGAAGAGATGGTGGACTGCTCCCTTGAAGCGCTCTCAATCTTCCGCACATTTGTTCGTGCGGCATCGGGATGAGAATTCATAACGAAAGGACCCCGAAGAATTGATGAATCGGCGATGGATACTTCCCGGCGCGCTCCTGGCAGCCTATTTTCTACTAATACTTGTGGGTTCGAGGCCGAACGCACCTGCCGCAATCGGCGCAGCGCGGTTTGCGGTGCTCATCGCCTTCCTTGCAGTCCTTACCTTCGCACGATACAGAAAGTAGGCGTTTGAAACCTCTATTTGCCATTTGCGCTCTCCTGCTCGCTGTCTCATCGAACTTGGCAGTAGCACAATCCGATTCTGCCGCGAAACAGTTGCCTACTCGGCCACCCATCGCGGTGCCGCCCTGAACGGGCTGACCGGGCGAAGGCCAGTTCCTCGGTTCGGGGGACATCAGCAGACTTTGGCAGCTCACGGGGCGATATGCCGACACGCCCGAGCAGCGCCCGCGGTGGCGCATGAACCTGGCCTATCGGGTTGCACCGCGCGTCCAAGTGGGCATCGAATACAATCCGGTTGTTCAGGAGGTCGTGCCAACGGCAAACTGGGTGGTTCACGCGCAAACCGCCAAATGGCCCATGATCTCGCTGGGGACCTCCAGCGACCGCATCGGCTCTCGAGAAGGGACGCACACTCACTATGTTACTTTTGCGCGAGGCATAGGCAGCCTTCGCATCGCGCCGTATGTAACCGTGGGATACTCGGAGACCGACCGGGGCCTTGTGTTCCCATTCGGTATGAATATCGAGCTGGCATCTCACTGGGACCTGCTTCCGATGTATGACGGCCATCGGAGCCACGCGCTGCTGACCTACAAGCAGACGAGCTACAATGTGAGTCTGATCTGGGTCTACTTGAAGCGGGCTGGAGTGAGCGTGGGGCTGGCATACTAGACGAGTGGAGAGAGGGTGAACCACCCGCTTCGCTAGAGGTACAGAGGCACGGAGAAGGGCTGCATCTCGTTTCCACCAAGGAGATGTGTATGACAGACGAAGAGCAGAGGCGATTCGAGGAGTATGTACAGGCCCATCCGTATGGCGACCAGGATGAGAACGGGATTGACCTGTCGCTGCTACGCGCCAACCTCAAGCTGACGCCGCTGGAGAGGCTG
>VFKD01000420.1 GCA_009885735.1 bacterium | reverse complement strand
GCGTTTGGGTTGTACGAGATAAAGTCTCCGGTGAGCGCCACTGCGTCGGGCTTCTCGCGCATCAGCAATCTCACCGCGCGGCCGGTTCGCACAACTGCCGAGTCGCTGTCGCAGTGAGTGTCGCTCATGTGGCCGATGGTGAAGCCGTCGGCCGACTTCGGCCATCCAGGAATCTTCACCACCACGCGAGCCAATCGGATGAAGTCTGGTTCGATCCATCGCGCATCGGCATAGACAAGGGGAATCGCAAGCGGCGAAGCGAGGAGCAACCGTCGAAAGAGCTTGCGCCGCGTCAAGCGTGCTGCAGGTGTGATCTCCGCCCCCGCGGCGGGCGACGAAGTCGTGTCCAAACGGATTACCTTGCCTTTATTTTCTTTGGTTCACCATTCGTGTCTGGATTGAACGCCGGACGCAGGAGGAGCTGCTCATCGGTTTCCGGCGGACCCAACACTTTGATTATTCGTACTGCGGTCGTGGGTATCAGAAAGGTCTCAATTCCTCGCTTGGCCACGGGCTTCGCTAGCTCGATCCATGTGTCTCCGAGGTAGACAAGCCTGCCGCTGTCTGTGTACATATTGTTGTCTGTCAAGTAGTGGATCTGTATCTCACAGTCCAGGTACATGCGTAGGCGTTCGTTCATCAAGTCCTCCGTCACGGTCAAGCAGCTAGATAATGCCCAGCTTCTGCGTCACGCGCTTCACTGCTTCGAGCGCCTGTGCCAGTTCATCTTGTGTATGCGACACATTCGGCATCGTTCGGATCCGTGCCTTTCCTCGCGGGACCGTGGGAAACACGACTGCGAGCGCCAGCACTCCCTCGTCCATTAGTCCGCGCTGCAGGGCCTGCGCAGTAGCCTCGTCGCCAACCATGATCGGCGTAATAGGGGTCTCTGTGGCTCCGATGTCAAGGCCCAGTTCCTTGAGGCCCGCCTGCCACCAGCGAGCGTTTGTCCAGAGGCGCTCGGTGAGAGTTGGGTCGCTCTCCATGAGGTCGATAGCGGCAATCACTGCGGCAACAACGGCAGGTGGGTGGGCCGTACTAAACAGAAACGGCCTTGCTCGCTGAGTGAGCCAATCCCGCAGCCTTGCGCTGCCCGCGATGTAGCCGCCCATCACGCCGATTGCCTTCGAGAGCGTGCCGAGTTGGATGTCGATCCGGTCATGCACATTGAAATGATAGGCCGTACCTCTCCCGCCTCCAAGCACGCCGCTGCCATGGGCATCGTCCACCATCACAGCCGCATCATACTGCTCCGCTAGGTCGACAATCTCGCGCAACGGAGCGATATCGCCATCCATGCTGAACACTCCATCGGTGATAATCAGACGTTTCGCGTATTGCTGTGTCTGCTGGAGAGCCTCCTCAAGCGAACCCATGTCTTTGTGCCGATACACAGGCCGTTGGCTCGAAGGCAAGCCGGCAAGCCTGCAGCCGTCGATGATGCTCGCGTGGTTCAGCTCATCCGAGATGATCGCGTCGTCCTTCGAGGTGATTGTAGGAATAGTTCCGGCATTCGCCGTGAAGCCACTCTGGAACACAATGGCAGCCTCGACATGCTTGAACGCTGCGATACGCTCCTCGAGCTCCTGATGGATGCTCATGGTTCCGATGATGGTGCGGACTGCTCCGGCCCCAGCACCCCATTTGTCGATCGCCGCAATGGCCGCCGCCTTGAGCGCCGGATGATTCGCAAGACCGAGGTAGTTGTTCGAGGAAAGGTTGATCACCCGTCGGCCGTTAACTGTTACCGTGCCGCCCTGTGCCGACTGGAGGTCGAGTAAGGGCCGATAGAGCTCCTGCTCCGTCAACGTCTCGATCTGCTCGCCGAGCCAACTATCCAAGGTCTTGTTCACGGCGTGTGCCTCTCAGTCTGGTTCAGAATTGAGCTGATCTTGGCGAGTAACGGTGTTAGGTCCGCACACGGATGAACTACAACCGCATTCTCGTTCGAGCCAGGAGGCTCCAGCAGCGTCATCTCGCGCCCCAGAACGGCGGAGTCCACGTTGTGTCGGTCTCCACTTGCGGCCGTTGCAGCCCGTCGCTGCCTTATGACGTCGATTGGTGTGGCAAGATAGACGACGACCGCTTGCGCGTTTGCGGTTGCCGCAAGGCGCTGACTGCGATCTCGCCAACCACGCGAGTTGTGAAGCGTGTCGTACACAACATCATATCCGGCTGCGAGCAGATCGACCACTCTGGCTTCAGCGGCGAGCAGCGCGGCTTCACCCGTGGTCTCCTCTCCGGCTGCATCACGCTGCCTCCATATCTCATCAGCGGAGACGACCGTCGCCCCGGTCGCTTGGTGAAGTTGCTTGGCCAGAAAGCTCTTCCCTGAGAACGGAAGTCCGCACAGAATAACGAGAGTGGGCATCCGGTCTTACCCAGCTAGGACTTGTGGACGCAGCAAGCGGTCGCCCCTAGAGTTCAAACACCACCTTGCCGCAGAGGCCGTCGCGCATGAGCGCCATCCCGCGATCGTATTCATCGAACCCAAGCCGATGCGTAATCACGGGGGCAACATCCAGCCGTCCACCTGTAAGCAGCCCCTTCATAGTGTCCCAGGTCTCATACAGCCGCCTGCCCACGATGCACTGGACATCCAGCCCCTTAAATATCATGGACGAGATGTCGAGAGATACCTCCGCTGTCGGAATGCCCATCAGCGACACTCTGCCACCTGGCCGAGCAATCTCCATTGCCTGACGGATAGCGGAGACTGCTCCGCTCATCTCAAGGACCACGTCGACTCCCAGTCCGTTCGTAACCTTGCTAAAAAAGGCCCCTGCATCGCCCGTGGTCACGTCAAACACCGCGTCGGCGCCGAGCTTCTCGGCCAGGGCGAGCCGATACGGCTTTGCATCGGTGGCGAATACTCTCCGCGCTCCGCATGCGCGAGCCACTGCGACCGCGAAAATACCGATAGGCCCGCAGCCAAGGACGGCAACTGATCGCCCAATGATTTCGCCCGCCAGCGCCGCGTGTATGGCGTTGCCGAGGGGGTCCTGGATGCATGCAATCTCAGCCGGAACGCTGGGGTCGTTTGGCCAGGAGCTGCCTTCAGGCACGGTCACGTATTCGGCGAAGCACCCGTCCACGTCCACGCCTAGGATTCGGGTGTTCTCGCACACATGCTTTTGTCCGCTCCTGCACTGCAGGCACAGGCCGCATACCCAGTGAGACTCGCCGCTGACGTAGTCGCCAACTCTGGCTCTCGACACCTCGGGACCGATAGCGACAACAGTTCCCGCGAACTCATGACCCATAATTCTTGGCGGCTTGACTCGCCTAGAGGACCATGCGTCCCAAGAATGAATATGGTAGTCGGTGCCGCAAATAGACGTGGCCTTCACCTTCACCAGGACTTGATCCGAGACTGGCGAAGGTGGATCGGCAACGTTCATCAGTTGCGCACCTTCTCGCGGCTCGACTTTGACAATGGCTTTCAAGGCTTCTCCCTGGGTCCGTAGTGCATGGCGACAGACGGGTCATTATAGCCCGGCCTGCATGGGACGTGCAACCGAAGAAGATTGCGTCGGCGCGCGCAGGAGGTGCCAAGATGTGGTTCAACTCTGCAAGGGCGCAGGAGGATCAGTAGTGATCAACAGTGGCGTAAGTCCAAGTTGTTTTGGCCTGGAGAAGCATGGCATCTCGCAGGCTACAGAGGTGCTTTGGAACCTGCCGTCCGGCGTACTTGTCGACGCGGCAATTCGGCGCGGAGAGGGCATCTTAAGCGTGAACGGCGCCCTCGTGGTGCATACAGGCGCTCACACGGGGCGGGCGCCGAAGGACAAGTACATCGTTCGTCGGAGGGACACTGAAGGGTCGATAGACTGGGGGAGCGTGAACCAGCCGATGCGGCCCGAAGCGTTCGACGACCTGCTGCGGGCAGCAATCGACTTCACCGCGGACCGCACTCTCTACGCTCAGGACCTCTATGCTGGAGCAGATGAGAATCATCGCGTGCTGATCCGCGTAGTAACTCAACGAGCATG
>VFKD01000197.1 GCA_009885735.1 bacterium | reverse complement strand
CGGCGGTAATTTACCGCTTAGGTACGACCGGATGCTTCGGCTGCGGTTCGGAACGGCTGAACCTCCGCTCAGCATGACAGTACAATTGCTACGAAGTGCAGATTTTACTGAAAGCAGATGCGCGGCCTAAACACTCCCTGCAACTCGTTAACGTTTGGGGCAATGACAACTCGTCGGTCTGAGGCAAAGCCTCGCTAGGCATACGACAAACGACGAGCCTCCCAGGATTCCTGGGAGGCTCGTTCAGCAGGACGTATTCGGACTGAGGTTCTGGTGCTAGGCCTTGTGTCTCGACTTCCTGAGCCTCAGCATCCCCAGCCCACCCAGCCCGAGGAGCGCCGCCATCTGATAGAAGGCTGGCTCAGGAACAAAAGTCGTGCCCCCCTCAGCGATCCAATCTTGGTATTTGCCAGTGCCCTCGTCCGTCACATTGATCCAGTCGGCGTTGCCGCCTCCCAGCACCGCACCGTCATACGCCTCAGCCACTAGGGCGGCCACTCTCGCAGCGAAGCCGGACTCGGCTGTCGCGCTGCCCTTGAAGTCGTCCGCCAATCCCGCGCCGTGACCCAAGTCTCCATTCACCTTCGGATTCTCAAAGCCGTCAACCACGATCTCCCACGCCGCCATCTGAATCTCCATTGCTTTCTGGGCGCGGGCCGATGTGGTTGCGCCGAGCGCGGCATCCGAGAGATACGTGTTTGCTAGGTATGCAAGCGCTCCGGCTCGCACCAATCGATCCGCCGCACGTGCAGCGTCGTCTGCTCCAGAACCGCGCAGGTACATTGCTCCCGTGGCGTAATCTGGGATCACATTCAGAAGCGTCGTATCATGCTTCAGGAAGTCCGTCGCGTGAACAGGGTCGATGCAGAAGGTGTAGAACTCGCGCGTGTTCGTAACGATCGTCTTGGCCGAATCTGAGTACTGCTTGATTCGACCAAGATAGATGCCCACACCTACGTTGCGGGTGCCAGAGGCATCCCAGTCGCCTTCGCCTGTGCCATCACCCATCCCTGGTGATCCGAGCGTCTTCTCATCGGAATCCGAGCTCTTGTTCATGTGCTGCCAGGAGATGGACCCGCTGCCTCCATAGGCCTGACTCAACACCCTGAAATCGTAATACTGCGCGTGGGCGGGCACAGCAACCCCGAACAGCAGGGCTGCGCTTAATCCTGACAAGAGTGTTCGACCGATATTGGTAGATCTCATAGCTATTTTCCTAAGGCAACGCACCATATATAGACAGGCGTGCTCATTGTACTGCAATCGTATTAATGCGTAAACAACCGTGAGCGAGATTCGTCGCTCACTCCTACACTGCTATCATGATAACAGGATTGCGCTTAAGATGTGCTTAAGATCGCCCGTCAACTTCTTGAGATTCGCTAAAGATTTCGCGCATCGCCGACCTACTGCACCTTGATCACGTCCTTGAACTGCGGCCAGAACGCCTGGAGGTTCGCCTTCTTCTGGAAGTCCTCAAACTGCTGCTGCACCTTCTTGGAGTTCGCGGGTATCCCTTTAACCAGCTCGGCGCCGGTCTTGGCCTGCTCCTTCACCTGTTCAAACGTCTTCTTCTGGGATAGCTTCTTGTCGAGGCAGCGGATGATCCACCACGCCTTCGCGAAGCTCCTCGGCCCAATCGTCTCTCCAATCTTCATCCCGAAGATTGCATCCTCTAGGCCCGGGACGTCCTTGCTGCGAGTGCGGCCCCGCAGAGTGGGTGGCAGCACGCCCGAGTTCTGCTTGCTGCCGTCCTGGCTGTACTTCTTCACTACCGTGGCCCAAGGTATTCCCGAGTTCATCTCGGAAAGAGCCTTCTTCGCGTTCGCCTCGGTTGCTGTAACGATCACGGCTATCTGCACCTGGTCGGGCACATAGAAGAGCGCCAGCGGGTTCTTTGGGTCCACATTGCTCTCATAGAACTTGCGGACCTCGGCGTCGGTTACTGTCACGCCCTTGTTCACGATGCGCTCGCGCGCCATCGCGTCGCGCATCCGCTCCTTCACCTTCTCCGGCGTGTCGCCATTGCGCGCCATGTTCTCCTTGAAACCGTCCTGCTTGCTCGCCGTCGCATACCGCTTCTCCACTTCCGCGTCGGTAGGCATTGTGCCGGACTTCTTGGCAAATTGGCGCGTCAGTTCTTCGCCAACCATGACGCGGATCACTTGTGTGCCGGACTGCTTCAGCACACGGTCGACAAGCTGCTGCTTGTCGATTACTGTGCCGTTGACCGCGACGACGGCCTGAAAATCGTAGCGATGGTGGCGAACTCGCATCACCTGAACTCCCACGGCTCCGCCACAGACGAACGCAACCAACACCAGGATCATGGCAGGCACGCGAGATCTGCGTGCCTGCGGTATGTCTGCTGGACGCGCAGGCGCACGCCTGCCCTGTGCATTTGCCTCGCTGCCTGCCTCTGAACTCTCCGCCATACTCTGCTCCTTGCTGATCCGACGCGACCTATCGTATTATATTGCAATAATTATACCACAAGGACGAAGAGGTCAGCGTCCTCATGCCTCGCCAAGTTCATGATCACTTTGGACCGGTCGTGGGTTACTCGTCGTGAACGTCCGCTGTTCTTACCGCGGCAACCTGCGGACGCGTTCGTTGGCTCCTGGGAGCTCTGGTGCGAGCCGCTCCGCGCTGCGCAAGCACGCGCTCGTAGATCTCCTCTACCTTGCGAGCAGTGTGCTGAATAGTGAAAAGGTCTCGTACGCGGCGGATGCCCTGCCTGCCCATCTCCTCAGCACGCACAGGGTCGGCCAGAACCATGCAGAGCGCATCCGCCATCGCCGGAGCATCGTTCATTGGCACCAGAAGTCCGGTTACTCCCTCCAGCATGATCTCGGGAACGCCTCCGCCTCGGGTCGCAACCACCGGCTTTCCGGCTGCCATTCCCTCCGCAACGACCTGTCCGAAGGGTTCTCCCATAGTGGACGCATGAACCAGTACGTCTAGGTTTGCCACAACCGCTCCTATATCCGTGCGGAAGCCCGTGAATTCCACGCAATCTTCAAGATTGAGAAACGTTGTGAGGTCGCGAATATATGCCTCGTACTCATGCTCCTCGAACATCGCCGAGCCAATAATCTGAAAGCGGACGTTTGGATGTGCCTCGCGCACTTGCGCGGCAGCCTCCAGAAAGATGTGCTGCCCTTTCCAAGGGCTGATGCGGCCTACGAGCCCTACAAGCGCGCCGTTTCGCGGGGACCGTTCGGATTGCTCCGCTCCGACGTCTGGATGTACGCCATCGTGAATGACGCCGGAGTACACCACATCGGCACGCCTTCTTGTGAGGTCCTCAAACAGCGCGCCCGCCCGGGACGATGGCTGCATGTGGATGGTGTCCAGAGTAGCCTGAGAGTTTGCCACCACGTGGTTCGGCAGAATTCGGCACAGCGCGCGAAAGAGGCGCACCGCTCCGCGAGGCAGGTAGTCGTCCTCGATCCGGTCGCGCACATGCCAGATCACCGGAGTCCGTGCGAGGCGGGATGCAAGCCCACCGAGGATATCGGCCTTGAGTGAGTTCGTATGGACAAGGTCGATCCGCTGCTTGCGTATAAATCGCGATGTACGGATGACGTACTTCACTAACCGAGCCGCGTCCTTTGCCCGTGTGAGCGCGCCCAATGTGAGGGTGTCCTTGCGTGTATGCAGGATACTCGGTGCAAGGGGCAGGATGTGCGTCTCGACACCTGCGTCGTGCAGGCGCTCGGCCAGCGGGCCGTCTGTTCCGAGCATCACGATAGGAGTGAAACGGCGCCTGTCGAGCTCCTTCACCAAGTTCAGCAGCGCAATCTCGCCACCGCCAAGCGTCGCTGTGTGGTCCATCAGCAGGATACGCCGAGGACTGCATGGCCGATCAGCCGACGCATTATTCACGTCACTCGGCTGTGCCGCATCTCGGCGTTTGGTTTGCATCAAGCAGGTTACCTTGTCTTCAAATTGTGACACGAATAGTATAGATATGAACGCTATGAATGCAGTTCGTAAGCACGCACGAATGTGATCAATGGGTGAACTCTGGTTCTCCCATCGTCCGAAACATCCGTACGTCCTGAGCGCGGCTCAGGGCGAGCGGATTGGTGAGGCAACTGAGCGCTCAGGATGACCGGAAACGCGCTCAGAACGTACGGATCTGGGCGCGTGACTGGAGCGACTTGGAACATGCCGCCACATGAATCCTATTGCGCGCAACTACGATTGTCAGTCCAGAAGAGTGTGCGGGGGATACGCACAGCGAGAGATTCGGTTTCGCTCGTACATATCCCTAGTGCAAGACGTGTGCCAAGTCGAGTCAGCCGCTGATAAGCCGGTAAAGATTCTGGGTAGGAGGCACGTGCCTCGCTGTAGAAAGAGCCGAGAGTGAGCCAGTCAATCAATCAGACCACTCGACTCCGGCGTTTCTCCGTGCTTGGAGTGGTCCTCGCCGCCGCCATTGTGGCGATGATCGCCTGGTCGGTGGACTACGGCCGGTCCAGCGTTCGCGCCGCGAACCAGATGCGCGTTGAGGCGAACCTGCGGATCTACCGCGTGATTGCACAGATCGCGGCAGGGCTGCTTGACGCGCAGGCGCGAGAGATAGCGCAGTTCGTTGAGCGCGGCGCCGAGGTGCCCTCCGTGGTGGCGGCGCTGGCCTTCGGCGCACCGGGTCCAGTTCAGCTCGATCTAGCGAACTTGCCATCCGGAGGCAGGAAGCCCACGAGCCTGGCGCTCTACAGCGCAACCGGCGCTCGGCTTGCCAGCACGTCCGAGGCCTCTCCGATAGATGCTGCGCACGCACCCTGGTTTCTTAGCCTTGCTCGCGGAGCGAATTCGCGCGCAATCTCCATCCTGCGGGGAGCTGCCGGCACTCGTATTCTCGGCGTCGCCGTTCCGATTCGGGCTGCGGGAGGGGGATACGGCTGCCTGCTGGGCTGGCAGCCGCTCGACCTGGTGTCTGACCGTCTCCAGCAGCACCTTGCGGACGCAAGCTTGGCTCTCTTCGTGGTGGATTCGCGCGACGAGATTCAGGCCTTCTCAGGGGCGGCAACGCAGACAAGCGAGTTTGACGGACAGCAGAAGGAGCCCGCACGCCTTGCCCGCGCGATGGGTGAGGGCGGGATTGTGGTGGGTCCAACCGCTTCCGCAGGCGCCAAGGTGGTCGGTTTTGCGCTTGCGCCGGATGCAAACCTCGTCGCGATGACCGTAGACTCCAAGGCGAACGTGAACAGGCCACTCAGCTTTATGGTGACTCGTCTCTCCAGCCTGGTGCTTCCCGGCGCCGTCATCGTGCTTCTGGCGGCATGGACCCTTATCTCCTTCTATTCCCTCCAACGGCAGCTCGCCCGACAGCTTGTGGAGCACAACCGCCAGCTCCAGGAGGCTTCTCAAGCAAAGTCGGACTTTCTGGCGAACGTCTCACACGACCTGCGGACGCCGCTCGCGGGCCTGCAGATATCAATCTCCGGGCTGCTCGATCCTGGGCTGGAGTGGGACGAGGCACTGGTCCGCGATTCGCTGCACACTGCCGCAGAGCAGATCGAGCACCTCTCAGCCCGAGTGCGCAACCTTCTGGTTATGGCGCGTATCGAGGCCGGCGCACAACCCTTGCGAACAGGTACGTGCGACCTGACAGACATCGTAAGCTCGGCGATGGAACGAATTGCGCCGCTCCTTCAGGGGAGGGAGGTTTCCGCAGACTTTCCCGCGGAGCCGATGTTCGTGGAGTGCGACCAGGCACAGCTAGAGACAGTGGTGGTGAACCTGATCGAGAATGCAGTGAAGTATTCTGAGCTGGGCAGCTCTGCACACCTTAAGGGCGAGGTGCAAGAAGGCGAGGCTGTGGTCACGGTTCGAGATCGAGGACCAGGAGTTCCAGTGGGCGACGAGGCACGCATCTTCGAGAAGTTCTATCGGGCAAGCACCGTCGGCCCCGTGGGCGGCACCGGTCTCGGACTTGCTATCTGTAAGTCTATCATTGAGCAGCATGGCGGCGAGATAGCCGTGCGAAATCTGCCCGAAGGCGGCGCAGAGTTCTCGTTCTCGCTTCCTCTGGCCGATATGGAATCATCCGAGCAGTTGGAGGACGAGAGTTGAGCGAGGGACGGCTGATAGTCGTTGAGGACGACCTGGCGATGCAGAGGCTGCTGAAAACGCAGCTCACGGCACGCGGGTTCGACGTGCATGTCGTGGACAACGGACCAGACGCGCTCACCGCCGTGGCCGACATGTCGCCGGACCTCGTGCTGCTCGACATCGGCCTGCCCGGCATGGACGGCCTGGAGGTGTGCCGCAACCTCCGCGAGTGGTCCAGCGGACCCATCATCCTCGTCTCTGCCCAGGACGCTCCGCAGACCAAGGAGCAGGCGCTCGAGATGGGCGCGGACGACTACCTCACGAAGCCGTTTCACATCGGCGAGCTCGTGGCCCGTATCCGCGCGGTATTGCGCCGCGCAGGCAAGCTAACCACCCAGGTGCAGACCGTGGTGGAGATTGGTCCCCTCAGAATCGACACGGTCAAACGGCAGGTAATACGGGACGGAGTGGAGGTTCGTGTCACGAAGACGGAGTTCGACCTCCTGAAGGAGTTTGTGAATAACGCGGACCGGGTCCTGACCTACGACCAGCTGCTGAGGGCGATCTGGGGACCAGGATACGACGATCCGCGGCTGGTTCACGTCCATGTTTGCAACCTGCGCCGCAAGATAGAGACCGGCCCGGGCGGAATGCGGTACATCATCGCAACCGCCGGCGTTGGGTATATGCTGCGGTCGAGCGGCGGATAACGGCGACGGGAGACCGGGGACCGGAGACCGAACGTCAACGGCTTTCTACCGCGGAGGACGCTGAGAACGCAGAGGAACGGCTCTTGAACCACGAATGTATGCGCAACACGCGAAAACGGCACTACCTCGGCCGTTGACCTTCTCCGCGCCTCTGTGCCTCTAGCGAAGCGGGTGGTTCAATCGCTCTTGCCCTTCCGGTCCACGGTCGCCCTTCCTCAGTCGCCCTTCCCCCCAAATCTTTAGCAAATCTAAAGAAGTTTCCCCGAAACTTCAGTGCATCTTCAGAGCCGCTCTGCCAATATAGAGTGTGAGTTGAAGATACAAGCTGCACAGACGCACCAGCAATCCTAGCAGGCAGCGCGGCAGGGCAAGCACGAAAGCCCTGCCGACATGCTCAGTTTTCAAAGACGAAGGGCGCGCTCAGCCGCTCTTCACAGAAGGGACAGACAAGATGAAGACTTCTATATTCAGTAAGGCTCTCATGACGCTCGGAGTTGCAGGAGTGTTGGTGGGAGTGGGTGCAGGGCAGGTCCGTGCACAAGGATTGTATACAATACAGCTAGGATATGAGTTCAGCGGCGCCACTCCTCCGGCTGGCACTCCCATTCCCTGGCTAACTGCGAGGTTCTTCGACTCATCCTATGTAGGAACCCTGCCAGGGGCGGTGGCACTGCTAAGCGCAAATCAGGTTCTATTGTCCATGGAAACTACGAACCTCGTGGGCACCGAGAAGGTCTCGGAGTGGTACTTTAACTTCAATACGGCCAAGGATCCTATCGCTAGCATGTCTTTTAGTGCGGTGTCCGGCACGGGCCTGGTGGCGGCGACCAGCGTAACAACGGACCGGTCGAACAGTGGCTCTGGTCTCAAGGCGGACGGCGACGGATACTTTGACATTGGGTTCAGCTTTGATACGTCGGGCGCGAACAAGCTGGTGAACGCCACGGATTCACTCTATGTGCTCACTTGGACGAGTGCGATTACAGTAGATGACTTCAAGAACTTGAGCCAGGGTGGTGATCCTGCGAAAACTGGCTTCAAGACTGCAGCACATGTGCAGGGTATTGGTTCCGACGGCAGCAAGAGTGGCTGGATCACAGACGGTGGTGGCGGTGGTGGCGGCATCATTCCCGAGCCGGCCTTTTACCAGATGGCTGCTCTCTTGGGACTTGGCGGACTTGGCCTCCTGAGGCTTCGACGCAAGAAGTAGTGAAGCTGTTCTAGAAGTGGTGCCGAAAACGGCGTTTTCAGGCTTGCTAGGCAAGTCGGCATCAAGCCAAACATATACGTGAGATAATCTCGTTTCTCCCTCTTACACAGGCCAATAAT
>VFKD01000195.1 GCA_009885735.1 bacterium | reverse complement strand
GTCATCGCGTTTGTACTGCCCGGAACGCCGCCCTCCAAGGAGGCCAAGGACCCATTCGCATTTGCAAAGGCCTTCAAGCTCTTTAAGACGGTCCCGGGCTTCACGGTGTTCATGCTCATCTCGTTTGTCGTCTCGACGGAGTTCCAGTTCTTCTACACCTTCTCAGCGCCGTTCCTGGCTTCGCTCGACGTTCCCGCAGCATGGCTATCCACCACCAAGAGCGTCAGTCAGATGGCAGAGATAATCGCACTAGCTATCCTGCTTCCCATATCATTGAAGTACCTGGGAATGCGCGCAAGCCTGGTTCTTGGCGTACTTGCGTGGCCGCTGCGATACTTCGTGTTCGCCATCGGCCAGCCGCTTTGGCTCGTGATATTTTCGCTGACGTTTCACGGCATCGGCTTCGCGTTTGTGTTCGTCACCACCCAGATATACATCGACAGAGTTGCGCCGAAGGACATCCGCGCCAGCGCTCAAAGCCTGCTTACGCTGGTCACGCTTGGGTTCGGCAACTGGCTGGGCACCATCTTCTCGGGCTGGCTTAAGGACCACTACACGAAGTTCATCCCAGATCCGGCTAACGCCAGCAAGATGATCCCGGGTCCGGTGGACTGGGCCAGCATCTTTCTTGTGCCGGGAGTCATCTGTGTGGTCTGCGCGATAGCCTACTGGTTCACGTTCAAGGATGCGAACGTGAAGGCGCATGTGGAAGAGGCCGTCGTTGTCGGCGTGTAGGGGCAGGACGTCGTGCCCAAGGTGCGATTTGTAGGGGCAGGCCCCCGTGCCTGCCCATAATAGAAAAGGCCGCGTGCAATGCGCAGCCGAATGGGAGTAGATAAACGCAATGTTTCTTGGCGCTCCAACCTGGGTGTGGATTACCACGCTCTGCATGATGGGTCCCGTGTTTGCCGGACTAGCGCTCGCCTTTCTCTATGAGGTCAAGCGGGCCAAGCCGATCCGCGTAATCGAAGTAGAAGGAGTCCGTTTCGAGCTCTGGGTTCGAGAGCGCAAGTTCCCCTGCGCTGCTGACGCGATCATCGTACCAGCCGCTCGAGACCTCAAGCTGGTGGCCGGCATTGCGAAGTGGGTGCGCGACGCCACGGCGAACAAACTCCAGGATGAAGCGGACCGTCTGGCTCCGCTCGACCCAGGCCAGGCCTTCGTGGGTTCCGGCGGGCGCTACAAGTTCGACCACGCCGTAGTGGCGGTGGTGATGGACGACCAGAAGACTGCAAAGCCGGAGTGGATTCGCGCAGGAGTGCGCGCGGCAATGAAGGAGGCTCAGCTCGCGGGCGCCTCCTCGTGCATTCTGCCGGACTTCACCGACGACCTGATGCGCCAGCCGCAGTGGCCCTCCGCCGAGCAGCGCCGCGAAACCTGTCGGCCCATTGCAGTGGCCCTCCTTGAGGGCGCGATGTCGTCCTATACCGGCATCGACACCGTGGTGGTGTGGGTGTGGCGCGCAGACATGCGCGACATCTACGAAGAAGAGTTCGAGCGGCTGGCGGCCGCCTCGAAGGCAGCCAAGGCGGCGTAGCCCATAGTCACAACAGGAATCTGCATGGATAGACAGGATGAACAGGATGGCATCAAAATCCTGGCAATCCTGTCTATCGATGTTTAGGGTCGTTGATGTTGGTGCCCTGCGCTCGCGCCTCACGATCTCTGGCGCATCGGCGACGGTGATACAATAGCGGCTGGGGGATACCTGAATGCCGATAACGGAAGAGATGGAGATGGGAGCGCGAGACCTCGGGATTAAGCTCGAGATCATCGGCGGACTCTCCGTCTGGGAAAGGCTGCCGTTTCTCGGCCATCAGGAGGCTGTCGATCGGATTCGGAGGTCGATGAGAGCCAATGGGACGG
>VFKD01000518.1 GCA_009885735.1 bacterium | reverse complement strand
GTTCCATGTCGGGCAGAATGGCCGCGTCCATATCTGGCGCGTCGGTCCGACACAATCAAGGAGGACGGTTCTTACAATGAGTTTGCGTATCAATACGAATGTCACGGCCATCAATGCGCTGCGGAATCTCTCGCAGACCAGCAATGCGGTCAGTAAGTCCATCGAGAGACTCTCGTCGGGTCTGCGCATCAACAGCGCGGCAGACGACCCGGCGGGCCTCATCATCTCTGAGGGCCTGCGAGCCCAGATTGGCGGCCTTCAGCAGGCTATCTCGAACACGCAGGATGCCAACAACCTGATAAAGACGGCGGAGGGCGGCCTTTCAGAGATTAACTCACTTCTCAACTCAGTGCGACAGCTTGCTGTCCACGCGGCGAATACAGGCGTAAACGACTCAACCGCGGTTCAGGCCGACCAGACTCAGATTCAATCTGCTATCGAGACAATCGACCGTATCTCGAGCCAGACTCAGTTTGGCAATAAGCGGCTGCTCGACGGTACCTCGGGAGTTGCCGCGAACGTTACGGACACTGCCAGATTGTCGGGCATCTCCATTGGCGGCACCTTCGGCGGCGCTGCTGCGCTCTCGGGCAATGTCACCATTACGGTGGACAACGCTGCAACGCGAGCGGCAGCCTCAGGATCGGCGACCTATGCCTCGGTGAATGCAACTATTGCAACAGTGAACGGCACCACGACAGGATCCGGCGGTACGGTTGTCATCAATGGGCAGAGCATTGTGGTTACCGGCTCGGAGACGGTTCAGACACTTATCAACAAGATCAACAATGTGGCAAGCGTCACTGGAGTGAGCGCCGACTTTACTCAGGGCAACGGCTCTGGATCCATCGTTCTATCCCAACAGAACTATGGCGCAAACTTCAAGATCTCGGAAGCGGAGAGCGCAGCGCTCGTATTTGGAACAGCAGGCACTTCAGTCTCAGGGTTGAATGCCACGGTTACGGTGACGGCTCTCGCCTCGGTGGGAAATGTTACTACCGCGGTAGTGGCTACGTTCGTGGGTGGTCGATCCTCTACGGACAGTGGCTTGAGGGTTACCGATACCGCAGGCAACAGCATTCTGCTATCCGAATTTGGGAATACCGGCACGGCCTCCGCCACGCGGGTAGCCAGCGTAAGCTCATCCAGCCTCAACTTCCAGATCGGGGCCAACGCGGGTCAGTCCGTCGGCATATCTATCGGCGCAGTAAACTCGGGAAAGCTTGGAAACACGAGCGTGTCCGGACTAAGCATAAGCACGCTGGATGTAACCACGTCAACAGGAGCAGCAAATGCGATTACGGCTCTGGACGAAGCGATTAAGCAGGTATCGGTCCTTCGTGCACAGCTTGGATCGTTCCAGAAGAATACTCTCGAGAGCACTGCGAGATTCCTGGGAGTGGGCATCGAGAATCTCTCGGCATCCGAGAGTTACATTCGCGATGTGGACGTTGCTAACGAGGTGTCGAAACTCACCAAGAACCAGATTCTGCAGCAGGCCGGCACATCGGTTCTAGCACAGGCAAACAGCTCTCCGCAGCTCGCGCTCGCGCTTCTGAGGGGTTAGTTCGGAAATGTCGCGGTACGGTTCGCGGCAGTCCACAAAAGATGGGCCGGGGAGACTTCTCCCCGGCCCACATTTTTGCCTCAATCAGATCGGAGTTACTTGCTGAACTGGAGCGTGGCTCGGTCGAACTTGTATCCCTCGGCAATAGCGGCCTGAACCGAAGTTGGAAGCCGCCCACGGGAGCTGATTGCCACTTTCGTACCGTCCGGCAGAGTGGCTTGACGCTTATCATCTGACTTAGCAGAAGACTTTGGCGCGGACTTCGCTGCGGACTTCGCGGCGGCCTTTGCAGGCGCCTTTGCTGCATTCTTGCGTGGTCTGCCTGGGCGACGCTTATCCGATGGCTCAGCCGCAGGGGGCGCGGCAGCCGGTGCGGGAGCTGCCTTAGAGCTCAGGAAATGCGCTGCGACGAGTCCGGCAAGGTCCGAGCCAGTGGCCAGGGACTCGCGAGCGAGTCCGGCAAGGTCTGCATCTGATACGTCTACCGCGATAGTGATTGAGATCTTTGAGGTTGCTGCATTCGAGTTTGCCAAGTGTACAATCTCCTGTGATGGGCATGGATTTCAGCAGAATCATAGT
>VFKD01000265.1 GCA_009885735.1 bacterium | reverse complement strand
GCGGAGATCCACTGTGCCAGCACCTTGTGCTCCGGCGAGCCTTCCTTAATGCGCACGCCGCCGCCGTGGCCCACTCGCATGGTGGGCTTGAGCACGAGCAGGCTGCGTTTCGGATCGCCGATTAGCACTCTGCGGCCCACAGCCTGACGCACAAGGACGTTGTAATCCGCGTCAGGGTCAAAGCCACGCAAGGTCAACTTCAGCCCGCCCTTACCCGCTGCCGCCCCGTGGCATGCGCCGGAGTTGCAGAGCGCCTTCGTGAGGATAGGGAGCACATGGTTGCGAAAGGTGGGTACGGCTGGGCGCGGGGCCGCGACTTGTGCCTTGGCCGGGACGGAACTCCCAAAGGAAGCGAAAAGCACCCAGAGGGTAATTATCGCAATCCTCCACGGCCTCTTGATCTGTGGCATCATGCCGGAATTCTCCCTAGGTGTCACGTCCGCAGCCGAACTGCACGCCTATCCTCAGGCGGAGGTGGAGGTGACGGCACACTTCGGTCGTTCTCCTCGGATCCCTGAACTTTTCCGGAACGAATCTCACGGATCGTTCGCACAACCTCGCGCGCTTGTTCGAGCGCGACGCGGTCTATCCGGCTAGTTTTCTTGGTGCCTGGGCTGACGATCTCTTCGTTAGTCATTGTAATCCTCTCCTAGTAGTACAGCAGCGGCACCAAATCGAGCCGTGTATGTATTACTCCTGGGGAACCTATTTTACCAATGTAATCCATCAACAATCTGTAGTACTGGCGAATGCGCCCTGCTAGCGCCTTGTCCTGCTCGAAGTCAGTTATGCGGAGGTTAAGGTCCCTTCGTAGGACTTGCATGGAGATTCCGCGGCCATGGGTGTGCCATCTCTCGGTATCATTGAGAATCTCCGCAATCGTGGTTGCGCGCTGTTCACGCATCGCAGGAGTTACGTCAGTTCCATTAGTCTCTGTCGTCAGCCAGTCCTTGAACTTGTAGCGGGCCAGCCAATCTTTGAGCAATGTTACCGATAGATTGCGAGCTTGTTCGTACCTGTACAAGTCCGCCTGGTCGAAGGACTCTGTGAGCAACAGCATCTCTGCCGTGTTGAGTGTGCCTGCCTGCGCTTTCTCCATCAATCGTTGATATTGGACCAGATATCCGAGCGCCGGCACTTGTTTGCCGCTCTTGCTAGCTACCTGCGGGTCGATCGGTCCAAGCACGGAGTAGTAGTCCATCAGGATATCGTCGCCTGACATCACAAGGATTGTCCCTGCGGACATGGCGCGATTAGGGACGAGAAACTCTACTCGATTGTAATGATGGCGCATCGTCTCTGCGATACGCTGTACGATCTCGGCATACCCTCCGTCTGTCTCCAACAGAACTAGAAGCTTGTCTCTGGTACGGTCCGCCCTAAGCGTTTCGATTGAAGTACGCACTCTGTCGTCGATCGGATCCACCATCGGGCCGACAAGTGAGATGACGTCACCGTCCACCTGACTTTCAAGCTCTTCCAGACGCTCACGCAGCTTATCCTCAATTACTTGGCTGGCCTGCATCCGCTCACCGCTCGTCACAGCAGCTCCGTCACGGGGCGGGCAGAGTAGTCCACTACCGGTATCGGCCTGCCTTGCGGCCCCGGAAGCTCTTTGGTCAGCTCCACTCCGAGTGCCGAGAACAGCGTGGCCGCCACGTCCGCAGGAGGAGTTGGGCGGTCCACCGGATAGCCGCCAATTGCGTCCGAGGCGCCCACGATGCCGCCGCCCTTGATGCCGCCGCCGCCCATCACGATGCTCCAGCACTGCGGCCAGTGATCGCGCCCGCCAGCCGGGTTGATCTTTGGGGTTCGTCCAAACTCTCCCATCGCGCAGACGATAGTGTTGTCATACAAGCCGCGCTCGGTTAACTCCTCCACGAGCGAGGAGTAGCCGTTGTCGAACCAGGGTCCGCAGAGCGTCTTGTAGGCATCGATCGGCGTGAATGGGGCCGAGCCGTGAATGTCCCACGTGATTTCGTTGAAAACCGTCTCGAACATATTGATGGTGACGAATCGCACGCCGCGCTCGATCATTCGCCGTGCAAGCAGGCACGACTGGCCAAACTTGTTCATGCCGTACTTGTCTCGAGTAGCCTGCGTCTCCTTGCTGAGGTCGAAGGCTTCTCGGGCGCGAACGGAAGACATCAGCGTATACGCCTGCTGGAAGTTCTGGTCGAGCAGCCTCGCCTCCGGGCTAGCCTCGAAGTTCTTCACGGCGCCATCCACGGCGTCGCGGAGCTTCTTGCGACGGTCTTCGCGGATAGCATTAATGTAGTCCGGCGGGCGCAGATCGGGCACTTTGAAATCGGGCTTGCTGGGGTCCGAACTCATCAGGAAGGGGTCTTGGGAGCGGCCCAGGAAGCCGCCAGCCTGCCCGTGCGGAATGTTGCCGCCGGTGGGACCCATGATGGTGGGGAGCAGCACATGAGGAGGCATGTCGCCGCGGGGACCCTTCAGGTAGCTCATCACGCTGCCCACGTGCGGATACTCGATGCCCCCGGTGAAGAGGCGGCCCGTCTGCATCATCTGGTGGCCCGTGTCGTGAACCGCTGCGGCCGTGTGGTAGACCGAGCGGATGATGGAGAATTTGTCCGCGTTCTTCGCCATGCGCGGGAAGATCTCGGATATCTGCATTCCAGGCACGTTCGTCCGGATGGGGCTGAAGGGTCCGCGAACCTCGGCAGGCGCGTTCGGCTTGGGGTCCCAGGTGTCTAGCTGGCTGGGAGCGCCGAGCAGGAAGAGCATGATGCAGTTGACGTCCTTGTCCTTGCGAACCTGGCCCTGAGCCTGCATCTCCATGAATCCGGGCAGCGTGAGCCCGAGCATCGAGAGCGAGCCCGCGTGGAGGAAGTCTCGGCGGGTGTGCCCGTCGCAGAGGTGAACCGGCTTCTGGGCGTCTAGTCGTATCATGGTGTCTGTCTCCCTTGCCTGGTCTTCTATTCGCATGAATAGGACCGTCTTGGGCAGGGCAAGCCCTGCAGCCCTACGAAATTACAACCTGTGCGTGAACCTTCGCATTCCAAAGCCTGTCGGCGCTACATGATTGCATACCCCGCGACTTGTGCGTAGGGCGTGGGGCTTGCCCCACCCGACACGGCGCTTGCCCCACCCGGCCTCTGTATCTTCCCGTGCTTTCGTACGGTTTCCGTCCGCTCGTCCCGAGCCTGCCAATCCGAGCATCCTGAGCGCTTGACAGCCTTACCGTCAAGCAGTCGAAGGACCGCACCGTAGCAGAGTCGAAGGACCGTATCGTGCCGCAGTCGAAGGGTCGAAGGTCCATACCGTGGCTCGTCATTCCAGCATGCCGCTTACGGGAACGAAGGACCGTATCGAGCCACAAGGGCAGCTTGCGTTCCTGTCGCTTCAAGTTTACAACAATCGCGCTAGTGTCGCCACTCTCGGCGGCGGACATCTGTTCGATTCGGCATGAGCGGGCGCGGTGCCTGCATTGACCGATGCAAGTTTCCGAGTAGGGGCAACCCCCCGTGGTTGCCCAGAAACGCGCAACGATTTGGGCAATCGTAGGGGCAACCCCCGTGGCAGCCCCGTTTCGAGCCCGTGACGGCTGTGCCTGCGATAGATACCATGGGGCGTTCTCGGCCTCCGAATGGGCCGGATTCATCCATTACAGTGGGGCCAACCTATGAACCGAATCGTCCGTCGCTATCGTCTAATAGTGGAATGCACTCACCTACATTTCGTTCGGAGCCACGCCATGCCGCGATCACTTCTACTTGCGCTCTTCCTGGGGCTGATGCTCAGCCGATCAACTCTTGCCCTTTCCCAGCCGGAATCCCAGCGCGTACTCGACCGCGCACTCAGTGCTGCGATGGAGGACCGGAAGAGCCAGAAAGTTGCCGAACTCATAGCGCTGGGGGCTAATCCGAACACTCGGTTCCGTGAATCTTGGAATGTATTGCTCTGGGCCGTAGGTGACGGCGACCTCGGCATCGTGAAGAGCCTTCTGGTGCGAGGCGCAGACATCCACTACAGAAATCGAGTAGGCGACCAAGCCCTGCATATGGCAGTCTGCCTCTCCGATCCTGGCATAGCTGCGGCCCTGCTGGATGCCGGTGCGGACGTTCAGGGCCGGGACAAGCGGGGCGCTACACCACTCATGCTTGCATCGGGATCCGGTCGCCCAAGAGTCGTTAAACTCCTCCTTAACCGTGGAGCAAACATCGACGCTCGACTGGATGGCACGACCGCGCTTTTCTGGGGGCTGAATCCTTATGCTGGCGACCCAAAGGTCGTGGAGATTCTATTGGCTCGAGGCGCTAATGCAAACGAGAGGGACAGAGACGGCACCACAGCGCTCATGCGTGCCCTCAGCAATTCCGGCGCAACATCAATGCGCGATGCCTATCGCCAGGTTGTGGATAGTCTGCTCGCTCACGGTGGTGACATACATGCGGTCAATCGCGCGGGTGCAAGACCACTCATGTATGCAGCCAGAGGTGGCTGTATAGTGAATGTGCGATTACTCCTGAACCGTGGAGCAGACGCGATGGTCAAGGATAGGGACGGACGGAGCGCGCTGTACTACCTGGGAGGCGGGCGCAAAGAGACGTACACCGATATCGCGCTAACGCTCATCGAGCACGGGGCCGGGGTCCATGCCCGGAACCCGTCGCGCTCAGGTTCGGGTGTGACTGTGCTAATGAATGCTGCCATGGCCGGCTCGTTGGTGGTTGTAAATCGCGTGCTGAACATGGGTGCGGACATAAATTCGCAGGACAAGGAGGGCAAGACCGCCCTGATGTACGCCGATGGACCTGAAAAACTAAAGGTGATTCTGGCGTTGCTGGATCGAGGAGCGAACCTAGAGGCTCGTGACGCGCACGGCAGAACAGTTCTAATGCGCTCAGTGTCGAACGGCAATGCGGAGATCATACGTACTCTGATACAGCGCGGTGGGAATGTCAACAGCCGGGACCGTTTCGGTGATACTGCTCTGATGGCAAGGCGATCATCCGATGACGCGGATTCTGAGCCTGCCGAAGCCATCGCCGCGCTCATTCGTGCCGGCGCGGAAGTAAACTCCCGCAACAAGTGGGGCATGACGCCAATAATGTGCGCGGCCTGGGAGGGTCACCATCGAATAATTCGGCTATTGGCCCAAGCGGGCGCCCTTGTGAACGCACGCGATGTCTCCGGAAAGACCGCACTTCACCATGCAGCCGGCTACGAACTTAACCACCATGGCTTTGGCGGGGAGGGCCATGAAAAGGCCGTACAGGAGCTGCTCTCACAGGGCGCAGACGTGCATGCTCGAAGCCACGATGGGCAAACCGCATTGCTGTCCGCATTTCAGCACAATGGTGAAGCGGAGATCATCACAATGCTTCTGGCTGCAGGCGCAGACGTTAGAGTGGAGGACAAGAGCGGGATGACATCGTTCATGTGGCATGCGAGTAGATATCAGGGTCAGGAATCAAACGCATGTCGGCAAGCGCTGTCGGAAATACTCTTGTCGCGGGGAGCACGGATGGGATTGGTGGAGGCACTGCTCTTCTCAGATCGACCTGCTGCCCTCGAAATGGCGCGGGCCGTCGAGAGTGGAGAGTTTGTAGGTCCCAAAGGCGAAACAGCCCTGATGCTTGCCGCGAGGCGAGGCTATTCAGACGTTGTCGATATTCTGCTTGAGAAGGGCGCCGACTCCACATCTCGGGATGAATATGGACGTACGGCGCTGCACTTTGGAGTCAATGTGCGCTTGAAAGGCATCCTTCCGCCGCGGTACAAGGTGAATGATGACAGCGGAATACCTGTCAGCGCGAGATTGAACACTATTCGGTCTCTGCTCGCCCACGGCGCCGACCCATCCGCCGAATTCTTCCCGCTTATGGGCCCGGACTTCGGTCCGGATCGCAGCGAAACAGCAGAGACACCGCTCGACTGGGCAAAGGCATGGGGCTACACCGACATCGCCCAGGTGCTGAAAGACGCCATCGCAGCTCAACGCGCAGTTCGCAACGGTTCGCCTACTTGGGCAGAGCACTGGGACGCCCGTCCGTGATGCGCACGTCCTGCGTGCTCATCGTCCTCGTAGCCGCAGCAATGCACTCCTCGGCGCAGACACTTCGTGCGCTCCTTCCCACGCCCAATGCCGGTCACAACCGCAGCCTCGACCGCGAGTTGAACAGAGCGGTAGACGAGAAGGACGAGCTAGGTGTTGCGGTCCTGCTCGCGCGAGGTGCCAATCCGAATGCTCGCGATCGGTGGACCCATACCGCTCTCATGCGTGCCGCGCAAAGCAGGAATCGAAACTTCGCGACTATGCTGCTTGATGCAGGCGCCAAGATCGATGAGGCGGACAAGTGGAGAACCACTCCGTTGATGCTGGCAGCATCGCTGGGAAATACAACCATTGTCGAACTGCTGCTCAAGCACGGTGCCAATCCAAACGCAAAACAAAAGCCAGGTGCCACGCCACTCATCCGCGCACTGCACGCGGCTATCCCGTCTGCCGAGATTGTGGCGCTGCTATTGGCCCATGGAGCAGTCGTCAACCAGAGTGATGACGTCGGCGGCACGCCGCTCATGGCTGCTCTTACTTACGGAAGTTCCTTCATGTATGAGCCTGAAGTTCGTCGAACAGTTGTTGGGATGCTGCTGGACAAGGGCGCAGATGTTAACGCGAGGACCAAGGCAGGCAAGACGCCGATCATGTGTGCTGCGGAGGATGGTCTCATTGGCGTCGTTACAATGCTCCTGGAGCGAGGAGCCGATGCTAAAGCGACGGACAGTGCCGGACAAAACGGCCTGATCTACGCTGCGCGCGAAACCTCTCGATACTATTCTGTGGTTTCGCTTGCCCTCATCAACGGTGGCGCGGATGTGAACGTTCGCGACACAACGTACCGAAGGACCGGCATGACTCCGCTGATGATTGCGGCAAACGCCGGCTCTCTCGACGTTGTGAACCGAATGTTGGAGAACGGCGCGGACGTGAATGCCCGTGACAAAGGTGGCAAGACCGCCTTGATGCACGCTCGTGGGCAGGCGCACACGAAGATCGTACATGCCCTAATTGGCAAAGGCGCGGATGCAATGGCCCGTGATAGTCGTGGCCAAACCGTGCTCATGCACGCCGCGCCCAACGCGGACGGATCGACTGTTCGCGACCTCATTCGCCGAGGCGTGGGGGTGAATTCACGCGACCGAAACGGCAACACAGCCCAGATGATAATCGAGCGGAGCTACAGCATGGGAGACGAACCCTCCGACACGATTGAGGCGCTGATTAAGGCTGGAGCTAGCGTAGGTGCCCGCAACCGCGAAGGGATGACCCCGCTGCTGTGTGCCGCAAGGGCGTGCAGGTCAAGCGCTGTTGAAGCTCTTATACTTGCAGGTGCCAGTGTGCGAGCGCATGACCGGATGGGACGAACCGCGCTGCATTGGGCTGTGGACCATCAACCATCTCAATCCGGTTTGCGCGTGAGTGGGGCGCTGGAAACGGTCGGAAAGCTCCTTCGGGCGTCGGCGAATGTGAATGCCAGGGACCGCAAGGGAGAAACCGCCCTGATCGTTGCTGTTCGTAATAGAGCGTCCGACGGTCTGGTCGATCTACTGCTTGGACATGGTGCCGATGTCAATCTGAAAGACTGTGGTGGGGCGACGCCCCTTATGTGGTATGCGTTGTTTAGCGGTCCCTTG